>JAZNFD010000169.1:0-5568 GCA_045588975.1 Acutalibacteraceae bacterium
TAACTCGATGATTGTCAGCATTCTTTATAATGCAAAGCCCGATGAGGTCAAGCTTCTTATGATTGACCCGAAGATGGTTGAATTCACTGTCTACAACGGCATTGCGCATCTTGAGGTTCCTGTTGTTTCGGATCCCAGGAAAGCTGCGGGTGCTCTCGGTTGGGCAGTCAGCGAGATGGAGAAAAGATATAAGCAGTTCTCCGAAAACGGTGTAAGAGATATCAAGGGTTACAACAGACTTTGCGAAACAAGAGAAGACCTTACCAAAATTCATCAGATTGTTATATTTATTGATGAGCTTTGCGACCTTATGATGGTATCTCCCAAAGAGGTTGAAGATTCAATTCAGCGCCTTGCGCAGAAGGCACGTGCGGCGGGTATTCACCTTGTTATTGCAACTCAGCGTCCGTCGGTTGATGTTATCACGGGCGTTATCAAATCCAATATTCCCAGCAGAATCGCGCTTTCGGTTTCATCGCAGGTTGACTCAAGAACGATTCTCGATGCCGCGGGTGCTGAAAAACTTCTCGGCTACGGCGATATGCTGTTTAATCCCGTCAGCGCATCGAAGCCTATCCGTGTTCAGGGTTGCTTCATTTCCGACGAAGAGGTTGAGCGAGTTGTCGATCACATCAAAGCTCAGGCACAGACAACATATAACGAAGAAACAATGCATGAAATTGAAGTCAAGGCTGCAGCGGCAGAAAACGCAAAGAAGAAAGATGCTTCCGATGAAGATGAGGGAGATTGGGATCCCATGCTCAATGATGCCATTGAAGTCGTTGTGAATGCAGGCGGTGCTTCAACAACAATGCTCCAGAAAAAGCTCAAGCTCGGCTATGCAAGAGCATCAAGAGTTATGGATCAGCTTGAAGAAAAAGGCGTTGTCGGACCTTCCGAGGGCGCAAAACCCAGAGCTGTTCTGATTACAAAACAGCAATGGTACGAAATGCAGGCACTTGCCGACGGTGCGGGCGAAGCACCGAATATTGACGACGTTTTTGCGGATGATGACGATTTCGCAGGTGCGGAGGATGATTTTGAATAATATGAACGGATTTTTACCCGTTACAAAAGAGGATATGACCGCAAAGGGATGGGAGCAGGCTGATTTTGTTTATGTCAGCGGCGATGCTTATGTTGACCATCCCGCTTTCGGTGCGGCAATTATCACAAGAGTGCTTGAAAATGCAGGTTTCAAGGTTGCTTTTCTTGCGCAGCCCGATTGGCGCAGCAATAAGGATTTTGAGCGTTTCGGCAGACCGAGGCTCGGATTCCTTGTCAGCAGCGGAAACATTGATTCGATGGTTGCGCATTATACAGCCGCCAAGAAAAAACGCAGTTCGGATTATTACAGTCCGGGCGGTAAATTCGGCTTGAGACCCGACAGAGCGGTTATAGTTTATTGCAACAAAATAAGAGAAATTTACGGCGATGTTCCCATTATCATCGGCGGCCTTGAGGCATCTTTGCGACGTTTTGCTCATTATGATTATTGGGACGATAAAATCAGACGTTCGATTCTTCTGGATGCTCAGGCGGATTTGCTTTCGTTCGGTATGGGCGAGCGTTCGATGGTTGAGATTGCACAAAGACTTGATGCGGGCGAAAATGTTTCCGATATCCGTGATATCAGAGGCACTTGCTACAGCGTTGATGTGCGTGAAACTCCCTATTACGGCACGGAATGTCCGTCGTTTGAGAACGTGTGCAATTCCAAAAAGGAATATGCCGTTTCTTGCAGAATTCAGCAGGATGAGCAGGATTTCTTCAGAGGCAGAGCTGTCAGACAAAGGCACGGCGGCAGAATGCTCGTTCAGAATCAGCCTGCGATTCCTCTTTCGCAGGAGGAACTTGATGAGGTCTATTCTCTTCCGTTTATGAGGACGTATCACCCGATGTATGAGTCTGAGGGCGGAGTGCCCGGAATAGAAGAAGTGCGCTTTTCCATAGCTCATAACAGAGGATGCTTCGGCGGATGCAATTTCTGTTCGCTTGCATTCCATCAGGGCAGATATATAACCACAAGAAGCAAAGAATCCATCGTTAATGAAGCTAAAATCTTAACTTCATTACCCGATTTCAAGGGATATATTCACGATATCGGCGGACCTACCGCCAACTTCCGCCGTCCTTCCTGCGACGGTCAGGAAAAGAGGGGACTGTGCAAGGGCAAGAAGTGTCTTGCGCCGACGGTATGCCCCAATCTTAAGTCAAATCACGAAGAATATCTTGATATATTGAGAACCGTGCGTGCTCTTCCGAAAGTGAAGAAGGTTTTTATCCGTTCAGGTATCAGATATGACTATATGCTTGCGGATAAGAATGATGAGTTTTTCAGAGAACTCGTTGCGCATCACGTCAGCGGTCAGCTCAAGGTTGCTCCCGAGCATTGCTCGGCGGCGGTGCTTGACAAAATGGGCAAGCCTCATATAGAAGCATATCTTGAGTTTTCAAAGAGATATTTCAGATACAGCAAGAAAGAGGGTAAGGAGCAGTATCTTGTGCCTTATCTTATGTCGTCGCATCCTGGCAGTTCGATGAAGGATGCGGTTGAGCTTGCTTTGTTCCTCAAAAAAATCGGAATACGACCCGAGCAGGTGCAGGATTTTTATCCCACACCGGGCACGGTTTCGACTTGTATGTTCTATACGGGTCTTGACCCGTACACGATGCAGGAGGTCTACGTTGCAAAAGACCCTCACGAAAAAGCCATGCAGAGGGCGTTGCTTCAGTACTTCAATCCGAAGAATGCAGACCTTGTGCGTGAAGCTTTGAAAAGAGCAGGCAGGCACGACCTCATCGGCTATGGCGATAAATGTCTTGTGGCTCCGTCAAAAAAGTCTGTTTCATCGGGCGGTAAAAGAGCAGTAAATCCCAAAAATTCTGAAAGGGGCGGAAAAAATGGCGGCAAAAAACAAACTCGGAAAAAATAAAAAAATTCTTTATCTTATTGCGATTATCATTATTGCGGCAGTAAGTGTATTTTCGCGTTATTCGGATAAGATTTTCGGGGAATATCCCGAAACTTTTATAACGCAGGAGCAGAACGACAGTGCTTCTTTCGAAGTGCATTATATTGATGTCGGTCAGGGCGATTGCTCGCTGATTATCTGTGACGGCAAAACAATGCTTATTGATGCAGGCGAAAACGGTCACGAAACCGAAGTTCTCAACTATCTTCGTATGAAGAAAATCGACAAGCTTGATTATATTATCGCATCTCATCAGCATTCAGACCATATCGGCGGACTTCCCGAAGTGCTTGACGAAATCGGTACGGATAACATTATTATGCCGAGACTCACAAAAGCGCAGACTCCGACCAACAGTACTTACACCGCATTCCTGAAATCCGTTCAGAATTCGGGCGCAAAGGTTATTGCATCAAAAGTGGGTGCGACATACACTCTCGGCAGTGCTGCATTCGAAATACTCGGACCTGTAACTGACGATGCCGAGGATATCAACAATATGTCGGTTGTCGTGAAACTGACTTACGGTGAAAAGACTTTCCTTTTTACGGGAGATGCTGAAAAGGAAGAAGAAAGAGAAATCATCGCAACCGGTGCAGATCTTGATTGCGACGTGCTTAAGGTCGGTCATCACGGCTCGGGGACCTCTTCGTGTAAAGACTTTCTTGATGCGGTAACACCCGAAATCTGTGTTATTCAGGTTGGCGCAGACAACGATTACGGTCATCCTCACGAAAACATAGTTGAACGTCTGGAAAAATATGCAGATGAGATTTACCGCAACGATTTGTGCGGTGATATCGTTATCACAAGCGATGGAACCAACATAAATATAAGCTACGAAAATCAATGAGTTTATTCGCTTAAGGAGTGAACGCAAATGAAAAGATTGCCGAGTACCCCTCAGCATATTTTTCAGCAGGAACTTGAAGAAATAAAGCGTAAATTTATCAAACGTCAGATTATTTCTTTGTGTATCTTTGTTTCGCTTGTTTTGATAGTTACTGCAGCTTTTTGGTTTTTTGACAGCGATTTCTGGCATGATATTGAGAAAACAAAGTATGAAAATGAACTCAGAGCAAACGGTATTGATTGTGAACTCATATTTTCAGATGAAGAAAACGGCAATGCCATTCTTCTTGAATGTGACGGAAGTTTTGCTTTGATTGATTCCGGAAGCGGGTCGCATAGAGAAGAAACACTGTCGTTTCTGAAAGAGAATAAAGTTGAAGAACTTGAATATTATTTTGTTCTTGACGCAACGGAAGAATATAAATCTGTCTTTGAAAACGTGCTGAATTCGGTTGAAATTCAAAGTATTATTCTGCCTGCGGATAGAATTGAAAACGGATTGACGGCAGATTTCGATGAAATAGCATTTATGAACGGTAGAACCTCAACTGTTTTGAGTTTAGGCAGCTCTTTTTTTGTCAACAGAATGATTCTGGAGGTTATTGATCCGTACTCATCTTCTTTTGAAATAAGGTTCGGAAATCATTCATTTATCATCTGGAATTCGGATGATGAGAGTGCAGAGGCAGAAGCAGTTAAATATTTTGACGAAGAGAAAATTTATGTTTTGTGGCTTGGAAAACAAGCAAATCAAGGAAAGAAGATTCTGGAAACATTAACTCCGCAGTATTGCATTGTTGATTCCGAAAACGAGAATTATGATGCGTCATTTATGGAACAATATGCTGAGGAGATATATGTGACAAATGATGGTGAAAAGATTATTGCTTTGAGTAATGAAGTTGATTTGAATGTTAAAACAGAAAACTAATGAGGTGTAATTTCAAAAATGAAAAGACTTCCCAAGCACGAAGAAACAGAAGAAAAACAAGCTGCTTACGAATATCTGAAGCGTTGGAACAAAAATCATAAAATCCTCGATATTCTGATTACGCTCGGTGTCCTTCTGCTCTTTGGTGCATTGATGTATTGGCTGAAGAGTTCGGGAGTTATATTTGGCTTGAGGTGAAAATTATGTTTTACAGCATTGACAGAATTGAAGAAGAGGTTGCCGTTTGCATAGGCGACGAAGAGGAGATTCTCCTCCTTTCAACCGACCATATTATCGGAAGCTATACGGAGGGCAGTATCATCCGAGAAACCGAAAAAGACTGGTATGTCGTTGATGAAGAGGAAGAAATCAGGCGCAGGAATTCGAATTTTGAGCTTGCGGAAAGCCTTTTTGACGAATAAATTTTAACAAACTGAAAATATTTCAAAAAAAGTGTCGGATTATTCAAATTATGCTTGAATAATCCGATTCTTTATTATATAATATAAAATAATTATTTATAATAATATGGAGGAGTACGCTTGGCGTTTAATTCCGATAAAAAAACGGTTGCCGTTCCCGCAGAGGAAGTCGCAAGGCAAAAAGAATATATTCAGCTTGTCAGAAGCATAATTGAACAGAAGTCTGAGAATGCTCCCAAAGCTTTTGTTCATACCTACGGCTGTCAGGGCAATGTGTCCGACGGCGAAAGACTCAAGGGTATGCTTGAACAGATGGGTTATGTGATGACAGAGGAGCTTGACGGTGCAGACCTCGTTCTTTATAATACCTGCGCAATACGTGAGCACG
>JAZNFD010000170.1:0-12425 GCA_045588975.1 Acutalibacteraceae bacterium
CCGAGATTTTCGGGGCCGAAGGCAACATCATCCTCAACAATGGTAGCGACAATCTGGTTATCGGGATTCTGGAAAACCATACCGACGATTCTGCGGACTTCATCCGCTTTTTCTTCGGTATCGGCAACGATCCCCTTAACCGAAACCTCACCCTTCGTCGGCTCATAGATTGCGTTGCAAAGGTTTGCAAGGGTACTCTTGCCCGAGCCGTTGTGACCCAGCACCGCAACGAATTCACCCTTGTTGATTGCAAGGCTGACATCCGAGAGCGCAGGCATTTCCTTCACTTCGGCTGTTTCGTCATCCGCATCATATATAAATGTAACGTTTCTGAATTCGATTATTTTTTCGTTCATAATAAAAGTCCTAAATTAATCAATAGCTTTTTCTCCGCAGGATTCGCAGATTTTTTCGGAATTGACAGCGTAATTTCCGCAGAAAGAACAGTATCCTTTTCCGCTGTCTGCATCATATATTTCAAGAGCCTCAATCTCTTCTGCATGTCTGATTATTTCGGCATCTCTTTCGTCAAATTCTTCCTCTTCTTCAGGTTCGGAATCATTTGTTTCAATAACCTTATCCGTCAAGCCGAGCTTTACCCGTTCTTCCTGCAGAAACTTTTTATAATATTTGCGCGAAATCCGATATTCGTGAATTTCAGCAGCCATAAAGATAAGCGGGACTATTGTAAATATAAGCATAATCCATGCCTTTGAATGAAGAGTCATTGTGTAGATTGATATTCCTGCCCATAAGAACGATAAAATCGCATAAGAAATAGCATCCCATATACTTTTCATTTATTGACACCTCAAAAAACAAAATGTTTTCGAGCGATTCGTGAATCGCCCCTACATGTCATAAGGTTCATGGCAATTCTCTGCCGCAGTCTGTGCAGAATCTATAATCTTCTTCGTTCTTTGTTCCGCAATAAGGACAGTATCTGCCTTTTACAGTCGTGTTTGTCTGCACATTCTTTTTGTGTTCACCGAAGCTTTCGTCCCAAGGATCAGGCTCTTCGTTTTCATCGGTTATGTCATATTCGGAATAACGGTTTTTGCCGGTTGCGTTTTTGAAATTGTAAATTGCATTAAAAACCGCAACACCAATAAAAATTAATCCGAACGGAGCCATAAACCAAGCTCCGCCGACAATTGCCATAACAGTCCAGAACACTCCGAAAAGTGCACCTGCGACCCCCATAACTCCGCCCATAAACGACGGGCCTCTGCCGGGTTTTATACTTTTCATTGCTTTGCACCTTTCATTTGGATTCAACGGGACGTCGAGGACGCCGTCCCCTACATTATTTTACGCTTTTTCCGAGCCATATTGCGCTTGCGCCGCAAGGGAGAACTCTGCCCGGCTTTGACGAAACGGGAATTCCGATTTCATCGCTCTGTGTTGAACCGCCGAACTGCTTCTGAACGGTTTCACCGAGAATATATTCCATAACGCTGGGTGAAAGACCCGTTGTGTAAGAATTAATCAGCACCATAAGCGAATCCTCGTAAAGAAGCTGTGAGCAGAGCTCAACGAAATCATAGACCTCGTTTTCAAGCTTCCAGACCTCGCCGCCCGGACCTCTGCCGTATGAGGGAGGATCCATTATGATGATATCGTATTTGTTACCTCTGCGGATTTCACGCTGAACAAACTTGATGCAGTCATCAACAAGCCAGCGTACGGGAGCATCCGAAAGCTTGCTTGCCGCCGCATTCTCCTTTGCCCAAAGAGTCATCCCCTTTGAAGCGTCAACGTGGGTTACGCTTGCACCCGCATTGAGAGCAGCAACCGTTGCACCGCCCGTGTAGGCAAAGAGATTAAGCACCTTAACGGGTCTGCCTGCGTTTTTTATTATGTCCGCAGTCATCTTCCAGTTAACAGCCTGCTCGGGGAAAAGACCCGTATGCTTGAAGCCCATTGTCTTTATGTTGAACTTAAGGTTATCAAGGCCTATCTGCCACACATCGGGCATCTTCTTGCATACTCGCCAGCTTCCGCCGCCTGTATTTGAGCGGTTATAAATCGCATGGGGATTATACCAGAGCGGATTTTCCTTGGGAGTTTTCCAGATTACCTGAGGGTCAGGGCGAACAAGGATAATATCGCCCCAGCGCTCGAGTCTTTCGCCGTCGGAGCAATCGATAAGCTCATAATCAATCCAGTTATCTGCTTTCCTCATATCACACATCCATTCTTTGTTGTCCCGGCATCTTCATTCCGAGATGCGCATAGCCTGCGGGAGTAACCATTCTTCCTCTCGGTGTACGGCTCAGGAAGCCTACCTGCATCAGATACGGTTCATAAACATCTTCTATGGTAACGGCTTCCTCGCCGATAGCCGCCGCTATTGTTTCAAGTCCGACGGGACCGCCGTTATAGTTCTTTATCATTGTTTTGAGAATCAGTCTGTCAATCGAGTCAAGACCGAGAGAATCAATTTCCATTCTGTCGAGCGCAAGGGACGAAGCTTCTTTCGTAATTTCGCCGTCACACATAACCTGTGCAAAATCTCTTGCTCTCTTGAGAAGTCGGTTCGCAATTCTGGGAGTGCCTCTTGAACGAGATGCAATTTCAAGAGAACCCATCGGGTCAATATCGATATCGAGAATACCTGCGCTTCGGTTGACAATCTGCGAAAGCTGCTCGGGAGTATAAAGCTCCAGACGGAGAATAACTCCGAAGCGGTCACGCAAGGGTGCGCTGAGCTGACCCGCCCTTGTTGTTGCGCCGACAAGAGTAAACTTATGCAAATCAAGTCTTATCGAGCGTGCGGAAGGACCTTTACCGATAATAATATCAAGCACGTTATCTTCCATTGCGGGGTAAAGCACTTCTTCAACAGCTCTTGAAAGACGGTGGATTTCATCGATAAAAAGTACGTCGCCCTCATTGAGATTAGTAAGAAGAGCGGCAAGGTCACCGGGTTTCTCGATGGCGGGTCCGCTTGTGACTCTGAAATTAACGCCCATTTCATTGGCGATAATACCTGCGAGAGTTGTTTTGCCGAGACCCGGAGGTCCGTAAAGCAAAACGTGGTCAAGCGGCTCGTTTCTGCGGCGTGCCGCCTCAATATATATCGAAAGATTCTCCTTCACCTTGTCCTGACCGATGTATTCACCGAGCACCTTGGGTCGGAGCGAGATTTCTATGTCATTATCCTCCGATGAGGAAAATTCGGGAGCAACAATTCTGTTTTCAAAATCAAAATCCATAATGCTCCTCCTTTATATGTTCTTTGCAAGCACCTTGAGAGCCTGCTTAATCATTTCTTCGGTTGAAAGATTGCCGTCAAGCCTGCCGACAGCAATACTTGCCTCGGACTTACTGTAGCCGAGCATAACGAGAGCATTGACGGCATCCTCGCCCGCATAGCTGACGGTCGCTTTCTGAGCGGCGGCAATGTTGCCGAGAGTTTCGGAGCTGGTCGCAAAGCTGTCAAGCTTGCCTTTAAGCTCAAGCACGATTCTCTGCGCAATCTTCGGACCTACGCCCTGAGCGGCGGTAATAGCCTTTACATCCCCGCCCGCAACGCTGACAGCAAGCATATCGGGGGTAAGCTGCGAAAGAATCGCAAGACCCGCTTTGGGGCCGACTCCCGAAACACCCGTGAGCATCTTGAAGCAGTCAAGCTCATTCTTATCGGCGAATCCGAAAAGGTCGAGCGCATCCTCACGGACGTTGAGATGGGTGTAAAGAGTCTGTGTCTGCCCTATATCGGCACACTTTCTGAGTGTATTCAAAGTTGTGTAAAGCCTGAAAGCAACGCCGCCGCATTCGAGAGCAACGCTGTTTTCATCGGCAAAAACAATTTTTCCTGTTAAGCTGTAGAACATAAGAACATTCCTTTTGATTGATTATATTCGTGAGCGAAGTGATCCGATCAGCGACCCTGCACTGTGGCAATGGCAGATTGCCATTGCCAGAGCATCGGCGGCATCATCGGGCTTTGGAATTTTTTCGAGATTCAGCATAACTCTTGTCATTTCCTGAACCTGTTTTTTCTCCGCTCTGCCGTAGCCGACAACGCTCTGCTTTACCTGAAGCGGCGTGTATTCGAAAATCGGCATCTTTGCCTGCTGAGCCGCAAGCACCAGCACTCCCCTCGCCTGAGCAACATCAATCGCCGTTTTCTGATTGGTGTTGAAAAACAGCTTTTCGATTGCCAGCGCTTCGGGATGGTATCTGTCGATCAGCATACACATGCAATTATAAATTCTTTCGAGCCTTTCGTTAAACGGAGTATGCGCCTCGGTTGTTATTGCGCCGAAATCCAGCATTCTGAAATGATTGTTGTTATACTCAACCACTCCGTAACCGACTATCGCATATCCCGGGTCAATTCCCAGAACTATCATTTTTTATTTGACTCTCTTTCACGGACTACCATTCTTGTGGGTGTACCTTCGAGACCGAAAACCTCTCTTATCTGATTGTCAAGATAACGCTGATAGCTGTAATGGAAAAGCTCGGCGTTATTGACAAAGCATACGAATGTCGGCGGTCTTGTTGATGCCTGAGTCATATAGTAAATCTTAAGACGCTTGCCCTTATCCGTCGGCGGCTGAACTCTTGCGGTTGCATCTGCGAGCACATCGTTGAGTTTACCCGTCGAAATACGCATTGCGTTCTGTGTGTCAACAAATTTGATAAGCTCAAACAGACGGTCAAGTCTGATTTTCTCCTTTGCGGAGATGAAAATTATCGGGGCATAGCTCATAAAAGAGAAGTCTTTCATAAGCTGCTTTCTCATACTGTCCATGGTTTTGCCGTCTTTTTCAACGGCATCCCACTTGTTGACGGCAATAATGCAGGCTTTGCCCATCTCGTGAGCAATACCCGCAACCTTTGAATCCTGCTCGGTAAAGCCTTCGGTTGCGTCAATCATAATAACGCAGACCTGCGCTCTTTCAACCGCCATTCTCGCACGGATAACGGAATATTTTTCTATCTGGTCATAAACACGGCTCTTTCTGCGAAGTCCCGCAGTATCGATAAAAATGAACTTTCCGTGTTCGTTTTCAACGAGCGAATCCGTTGCGTCTCTCGTTGTACCCGCAATGTCGGAAACAATCATTCTGTCCTCACCGAGTACGGCGTTGACAAGCGACGATTTACCCGCATTGGGTTTACCGATAACAGCTACCTTGATTGCATCGTCTTCATTCTCATCGGAGCCTTCCTCGGGAAGATACCTGAGCACTTCATCAAGAAGGTCGCCTGTACCCATACCGTGAACGGATGAAACAGGCATCGGGTCACCCAGACCGAGATTGTAGAATTCATAGAAATCGGGCGGAAGCTCACCCGGAGTGTCACACTTATTGACACAAAGAATAACGGGCTTGCCGCTCTTCTGGAGCATAGCCGCGACATCGCTGTCCGTTGCAACAACACCCGTACGGATATCCGTAACGAGAATTATCACATCTGCGCTGTCAATCGCAAGCTGAGCCTGTCTTCTCATCTGCTTGAGAATGACATCGTCCGAATGCGGCTCGATACCGCCCGTGTCGATAAGCATGAAATGCCTGCCGAGCCACTCGCAGTCGCCGTAGATTCGGTCTCTTGTAACGCCGGGGGTGTCGTCAACTATTGAAAGTCTTTCACCCACAAGCTTATTGAAAAGTGTCGATTTGCCGACATTGGGTCTGCCGACAATCGCAACAACATTACCTGCCATTTAAAATCCCTCCTGTAAAAGCGTTGAGCAAATCCTCTCCGCCGGGTCCGTTTTGTTTGATTTTTATTCCTAATTTATCGGAAAGCTCTTCGACCGTCATATCATCAAGGAACATATCGCCTTCGTTTCTCAGACAGTTAGGCGGAATAATAAGCTCCTCACCGAGGTCAAGTCCGTCAACCGCAGCCGCTATATCCGCTCCGCACAGCAGACCCGAAACGGTTATCATTCTGCCCAGAAGTCTGTTTTCAGCCGCTACGACATTGATGCTCAGACCTTTTATTTTTTCTTCCGCTTTCTTTGCGAGAGCAGAAATCAACGGATAAGCCGCTTTACCCGTTACTGCGGTAGCTCTGCGGTCAAGCTCCTTCGCGTCGCAGGTTTCAAGCGCATCCTCAAACTCCGATTTAAGAAGCGCCCACATTCCCACACCGTTTTCAAGCTGAGGAAATCCGTTATAATATTCCGCATCGGGCATTTCTCTGTTTGCCTTGAGATAGAATTCATCTGCCGCATAGGCAATGATTTCACCGTGCTCCGCTTTGAATTTCTCGTTAAAGCGGTCAATCAGGTCTATTGTATCCCCTGCCGTCTTTTCGCTATATGGCTCAATGTGATAAAGTCCGTCACGGTGGTCGGAAAGTCCGACAGGCACCGCCGCAATGCTCTGCACCGCAGGATAAAGCTTTGAAAGCTCGTTCAGACTGAATTCAAGCTCTTCGCCGTCATTGATTCCCGGACATAAAACAAGTTGAGTGTTGATTGCAATTCCCGCATCGGCAAAACGGTGAAGATATCTGAGCGACCCGCCTGCATCCGGATTTGCCATCATCTTCACACGAAGGTCGGGATTCATCGTCTGCACGGAAACATTTACGGGACTGATGTGCATTTTGATTATGCGGTCAACCTCACCGTCCGTAAGGTTGGTCAGAGTTATATAGTTTCCGAAAAGGAAAGAAAGTCTTGAATCGTCATCCTTGAAGTAAAGGCTCTTGCGAAGACCTTTCGGAAGCTGATCGATAAAGCAGAAGATGCATTTGTTTTTGCAGCTTCTCTGCTTGTCCATAAGATAAGTTTCAAACTCCAGACCGATGTCTTCAAATTCGCCCTTTTTTATCATCGCAAGCTTTGATTTACCGTCCGGAGTTTCAAGCGAAAGAATGAGCTTCGTTTCGTTGATATAAAAACGGTAATCAAGGACATCGTTTATTTTGTTTCCGTTGATGCTTATGAGACTGTCGCCCACGCCGATTTTCTTCTTTTCGGCAAAACTGCCCTTCTGCACTCCGTCAATTATAACTGCCATTCCTTCACCTGCCGTTTCTCTGTTGTTAAATGTAAAAATCACTTTGCAATTTGCATTCTGCATTCTGCATTTAATAAAGCCTACTCATCCATTTTACAATTACAAAGTATTATAACATATAATTTTAAAAAATAATAGTAAAATATTTGTAAACATTAAACTTTTTTCAAAACCGTCATAAAAGCTATTGTAAATCGCAGAATTATGGGGTATAATGCATAATGTAAACATATGTCTTGAATCAATAAAGGAAAAGGAAAATCAAAATGTTTGTTGATATTGCAAAAATAAAAATCAAAGCAGGCAGCGGCGGCAACGGTGCAGTCAGCTTCCGAAGAGAAAAATATGTTAACGCAGGCGGTCCCGACGGCGGTGACGGCGGCAGAGGCGGAAACATTGTGTTTCAGGTTGATGACAACCTCGCAACCCTTGCTGATTTCCGCTACAAAAGAAAGTACACCGCATCAAACGGTGAGAACGGTTCGGGCGGACGTAAAAACGGCAGAGGCGGCGAAGACCTTGTGATTAAAGTTCCCAGAGGAACGATAATCCGTGAGGTTGAAAGCGGCGCCGTTATGGCTGATATGTCGGGCGACGAGCCTTTCATTGCCGCAAAAGGCGGCAGAGGCGGCTGGGGTAATCCCCACTTTGCAACCCCCACAAGGCAGGTGCCGAGATTCGCAAAAAGCGGTACTCCCGGCGAGGAATGGGAGGTCAGTCTTGAGCTGAAGCTTCTTGCCGATGTCGGTCTGCTCGGTTTCCCGAACGTAGGAAAATCAACGCTTGTTTCGGTTGTCAGTCAGGCAAAGCCCATCATTGCAAACTATCATTTCACAACAATCACTCCGGTTCTCGGAGTTGTTTCTCTCGGCGAGGGCAGTTCGTTTGTTATGGCGGATATCCCCGGTCTTATCGAAGGTGCGGGCGACGGTGTCGGTCTCGGCCATGAATTTCTGCGTCACGTCGACCGTTGCAGACTGCTTGTTCATATCGTTGATGCGGCGGGCAGCGAAGGCAGAGACCCGATTGAAGACTTCGAAATCATCAATAAAGAGCTTGAAAAGTTCGACCCCGAGCTTGCAAAGCGTCCTCAGATTGTTGCTGCTAACAAAATTGACCTTGCAAGCGACGAACAGCTTGAAAGACTTGAAAAATATTTCACCGAAAAAGGCTACGAATATCATACTATATGCGCCCCCATTCTTGAGGGTACACAGGAGCTTATCCACACCGTGTGGAATAAACTTCAGACTCTTCCTCCCATCAAAAAATACGAAGCGGAAAACATTCCTCTTGAGATGTTTGAAAAGCAGAATGACAAGGGCTTTACCATCCGCGTTGAGGACGATATTTATTTTGTTGAAGCACAGTGGCTTCTCAAGATTCTTCAGAGAACAGACCTTGACGACTATGAATCGCTCCAGTATTTCCAGAGAATTCTTATTTCAAGCGGTATCATCGATGCTCTGCGTGAAAGAGGAATCCGCGAAGGCGATACAGTTTCGATTTATGATCTCGAATTTGATTTTGTTAACTGATTGAGAGGTAAAGCACTTGAATTCATTACTTGAAAAGACTGCGGATGTTGCATCGCTCAGTCCGCTGACACTTGCATTTATGGGTGACACGGTTTTTGATTTGTTGGTGAGAAGCGAACTCATCTGCGAAGCAAACAGACCCGTTAAAGACCTCCATTCAACAGCAAGCAAAAGAGTCTGCGCAAAGGCTCAGGCAGACGGAATCAGAAAAATTATGCCGTTGCTGACCGAGGATGAGCTTGCCGTTTTCAAAAGAGGCAGAAACGCTCATACAGGCGCAATCCCGAAGCACGCATCAAGCGCGGATTATCACTACGCAACAGGGCTGGAAAGCCTTTTCGGCTGGCTTTATCTTAAAGGCGAAACCGAGAGAATCAGAGTTCTTTTCAACGCAATCAAAGAAACCGATGAAGAGGTAAAATATGAATAAAACAAAGGCAATTGAGCTGCTCAGAAATAACGGATTGTGGATTGTCGGTTGCATTCTTTACTCAATCGGAGTCAACTGTTTCTCTGTGCCCAATAACATTGCACAGAGCGGCGTTACGGGCATTGCGGTCATTCTCAATCACCTGTTTGATCTGCCCGTCGGAACGGTTAACTTTGCACTCAACATCCCCCTGCTGATTCTGATGATGATTTATCTCGGGAAAAAGCTTGTGGCAAGAACTTTGTGGGTAACAATCCTTCTTTCGACCGCACTTGACATCATTGCGGTTTTTGCTCCCGAATATACGGGCGACAAAATCCTCGCCGCACTTTTCTGCGGACTTTTTCAGGGCGCAGGTCTGGGTTTGATAATGATTACGGGTGCAACCAGCGGAGGCACGGATATCGTTGCAAGACTCGCTCACAAAAGATGGCCTCACATCACGGTCGGCAGCGTTGTGCTTGTGGCAGATGCGGTTGTTGTTGCGGCAGGTATGTTCGTTTTCGGCAGTATTGAAAGCGGTCTTTATGCGATTATACTCATTTACGTCAGCACAAAAGTTATCGATTCGATGATTTACGGCACGGGCAACGGAAAGATGCTTATGATCGTTTCCGAAAAAGCCGACGAAGTTTCAAAAGCAATTGTAAGCTCATCGCCCAGAGGTGTTTCAATCATTCCCGCAGTCGGTGCATACACGGGCGACAGCAAAAATATACTTCTCTGCGTTGCGAGAAAACACGAAATTTCGGGAATCATCAAAACCGTCAAATCTGTTGACGATAAAACGTTCATTATTGTAAGCGAAGCCAACGAAATTCTCGGCAAAGGCTTTAAAAAGACATTATAAAAGGAGAAGAAACATGAAAAAAATCATTGCAATTTTAATGCTCGCCGTTGTTCTTGTTTTCGGCGGTTGTGCACCTTCCATGACCAAAAACGGCAATCTGACAGATTTCGTATACTGCATAGGCGAAGATGAATATCCGCGAATTTATCTCGTTAATGACGGAACTTTCCTGATATCTTTTGATGTTATGGACAGAACACTGATCGAAGGCACCTACAGTATGCCCGACAAATCAACCGCAAAGTTAACCGCTAATGATGGCTCGGAATATTTCTTTGATTTGGATAAGAAAAACAGATGTCTGATTTTTGACGGTGAAAAATCCGATGAATTTGCAACTGAATACAAAGAATTTTTCGATATCAAAGACGGAACTGTCTTTAACGTCTGGGAGTAAGCTAATAATATCTTGACAACATAAACAATTGTGTAATATAATATTAAGGTTAAAATTATCCAAAGAGAGGTTTTATAAATGTCAGGCCATTCAAAATGGAGTACCATTAAACGCAAAAAAGAAAAAACCGACAATCAGCGTGCAAAGATTTTCACCAAAATCGGCAGAGAAATTGCCGTTGTTGTTCGTGAAGGCGGTCCCGACCCCGCATCAAACTCAAAGCTCAAGGACGTTATCGCAAAGGCTAAGGCAAACAACGTGCCCAACGATAACATCGAAAGAATAATCAAAAAAGCTGCAGGCGAAACAGGCGGTGCAGACTACGAAGAAATCGTCTACGAAGGCTACGGCCCCTCAGGCGTTGCGGTTATCGTTGAAGCACTCACCGATAACAGAAACAGAACTGCAGGCGATGTACGCCACTATTTCGACAAATACGGCGGAAATATGGGTCAGTCAGGCTGCGTTTCGTTCATGTTCTCAAAGCAGGGCGTTCTTGTTGTTGAAGCGGAAGGCGTTGACGAAGACAAGCTTATGGAAGATGCTCTCGAAGCAGGCGCAACCGATTTCATCACAGACGACGAAGGCGTTTTCGAAATCAGAACCGAGCCCAACGATTGCGGCGCAGTCAGAGAAGACCTCGAAGCAAAGGGTTACGCTTTTGTTTCGGCAGAAGTTGAATACGTCCCCTCAACATACACAGCTCTCACCAATCCCGATGATATAAAGAATATGGCTAAAATGCTTGAAATGTTTGAAGATAACGATGACGTTCAGGCTGTATGGCACAACTGGGAAAACGCTGACGACGCTGAATAATCTGAATGTTTATTTGTCGTTTTCTCGCCTTTGACGTATATCCGATACGCCTGCAGGCGAGAAAAATGTCAGTCGGCATCAATTCTTATCACTCATATATAAACAATCGAATCCCCACGGAAATCACAAACCGATTTTCCGTGGGTTTTTATTTTGACATTTTAACTCTGATATGCTATTCTATATCTGTTACAATATTTTATATACGGAGTGATAAATTTGTATTTTGATTTTATTGAAAAGGTTAAATTTGAAGGTGCTTCAAGCAAGAATCCGTTTGCATTCAAGTACTATGATGCAGACAGAGTTATTATGGGCAAAACCATGAAAGAACATCTAAATTTCGCTATGGCCTGGTGGCATAATCTCGGTGCGGCAGGTACGGATATGTTCGGCAGAGATACAGCTGACAAGGCTTTCGGCGCAGAAAAAGGCACAATGGCTCACGCAAAGGCTAAGGTTGACGCAGGCTTTGAATTCATGCAAAAGCTCGGAGTTGAGAATTTCTGTTTCCACGATGTTGACCTTGTTCCCGAAGCAGAGGATATCAACGAAACCAACGCAAGACTTGACGAAATCAGCGATTATATCCTTGAAAAGATGAACGAAACAGGCATCAAGTGCCTCTGGGGTACTGCAAATATGTTCTCAAATCCCCGTTTTATGAACGGCGCAGGCAGCACAAACAGCGCTGACGTTTACTGCTTTGCAGCTGCTCAGATCAAGAAAGCACTTGACCTCACGGTTAAATTCGGCGGTAAGGGCTACGTTTTCTGGGGCGGCAGAGAAGGCTATGAAACTCTCCTTAATACCGACGTTAAGTTTGAGCAGGAAAACATTGCACGTCTTATGAAGATGGCTGTTGACTACGGCAGAAGCATCGGTTTTGAGGGCGATTTCTACATTGAGCCCAAGCCGAAGGAGCCTATGAAGCATCAGTATGATTTCGACGCCGCAACCGCTATCGGCTTCCTCCGCCAGTACGGTCTTGACAAGGATTTCAAGATGAATATTGAGGCTAACCACGCAACGCTTGCGGGTCACACCTTCCAGCATGAGCTCCGTGTTTCCGCAATCAACGGAATGCTCGGCTCAATTGACGCTAACCAGGGCGACTACCTCCTCGGCTGGGATACCGACGAGTTCCCGTTCGATGTTTACGAGACAACAATGTGTATGTACGAGGTGCTCAAGGCAGGCGGAATGAAGAACAAGTCGGATCGTAGCCATGTCGTTCTGTGGGCCAAGGAGTTGTAGCTAAGTGTTGTCTTCCTAAGCCCGCTTGGCCTCCGACTTCGACTACCTCCTCGGCTGGGATACCGACGAGTTCCCGTTCGATGTTTACGAGACAACAATGTGTATGTACGAGGTGCTCAAGGCAGGCGGAATGAAGAAC
>JAZNFD010000171.1:0-10238 GCA_045588975.1 Acutalibacteraceae bacterium
CGGAAACCCTGATTGTAAAGCCCGGGTTTTCAAGAATAAGCTCGTGCGATGAGCAAACGCGACCGATGATTTCCTTTGCCTTATCAAAATTATTTTCGTAGGCTATGGCAAAATTAAGGTCAACACGTCTGATGTCCTTTACGGAATAATTGATGATAGCATTTGAATCGGGAACAACAAACCATAAATCCTGCCCGTTGGTGGACGGCGATGATGCGGGGTTGTGGAGATATTCGACCTTGTTTTCGGATATCGTTTCTCCCATGCTACCTATGATTTTCAGAGTGCCGTCGGAATAGCTTACCGCTTTTGTGCCGCTTGTCAGATTAACAACGTCGCAGGTAACGAAATCTCCGAGAGCTTTGGCGATATCCGCTCCGTTTTCGCCGAATTTTGCATTTATGTAGGTGAGAACGGGAATTTTTTCAAAAAGATCGGCTTCCTGATTATAAATATAAAAAGCCACAGCTTCGCCGCCGTTGGGATGAGCTTCCTTGCAGGCATAAACGAAACCGCGTTCGATTGGTACAATATCAAGTAAATCTGCGTTAAAGAGCTTTTGCACCTTTATAATTCCTCCGGAAATATTGACTAAAATAAAAATCCCGCCAAGCCGTATGCAGTCGCTTGTAACCTGCTCTTATAGCAGGTGGGTGCTGCCCGATGCTTTCACGCTCCCTTCGTCCAATCAGACGCAAGATCTGACCGGGAGGTCTGCAATCCGCCACCGGAGCGAGGCTCCCTATTAAAACGTGTTGGGTTACATCCAGACTGCAAATTAATCGCACAAGGCAGGATTAATTATTTATTGAAAACTAAATTATTATTCTTCTTCCTCGAAATCAAACATTTCGGAGAGTCTTTCCTCAAATGCCTGACCAACTTCGTTGAATTCCTCGTCGTCTTCGATGGGGAAGAGGGTGAATTCGCCGTTTTCTTCTTCGACCTTGAGAATGATAAGCTCATTGTCCTGATCTGTGATTTTATCGGGATTTTCGGGAAGGGGAAGGAGAGCGACATATCTGCCGGTGTCGGTTTCGATTCTGTCAAGCTCCTCAAAAATGTGTTCTTTGCCGTCTTCGTCAATGACGCTTACTATATCGGGAGTGTATTCTTCGTTACTCATTTTATTACGTTCCTTTCGTTTCACATCTTTTATATTTTAACCCTAAACCGTCTTTTAGTCAATAGAAAATCTTACTTTTGTTTCCAATTATTATTAAATCCGCATAAGTGCAAATTTAATAAAAGTTTTTAACAAATTTGTAAAATTCTATTGACAAACACCAAATAATATGCTATATTATAGTCGAGGAAAGGAACAGGGGATGTAAAAAACAAAGAATCAAAGCTCCCGTGTCCAAATCCTCTTGACCATAGATTCATAGGCAAAAGGTCAGAACATGTGAATAAAAGAAAGGCGGCGATACCCGATGTACCTTGCAGAACATCAGCTCACAGCCGCTGAAACCGACAGATAATTTTGCGGACATAACGGTGAAATCAGATAATTTTTTCAAATCTGCACAGAACCTTAAACCGCTATCAAAAAACGGATTGTTTGTTATAAAAGTCGGTCGGCGGTTGTGAGCAGAAGAAAAAACTGAATATAGAAAAACATAAATTGATTTATAGACTGACTTCGCTTTTGCGGAGTCAGTTTTTTGCTTTTTTGAGATATAAAACGTCTCCTGCGGTCTGATTGTGCCGCAGGAGGTTTTCGGTTTTTATTCTGTTATATCTTCGCTTTCCGCTTCTTCGGCAGATTCAGCTTCGTCGTTGCTTTCGGATACTTCCGTTTCTTCGGGGCTTGCATCTTCGGAGGGTTCTTCCGAAGGCTCTGCATCATCGGATTCGGGAGTTTCTGTTTCTTCTGCAGAGATATCTACATCAGCCGTAATATCTTCGGGGATATCAAGCTCTACGTTTACGGGTTCGCTGTTCTCGCTTTCATTTTCGTTATATTCATAAGGAGGAATATAAACAAACGGCGCAAGAACACCTTTTTCTCTGCGCTTCTTGAAGAAGATAGCCGCCGCAATCAGCGCAATAACCGTAAATACGGATACGCAAACGCCGATGATAAGTCCGTCGGGCATATAACTCAATTCGATTGTGTGAGTGCCTGCGGAGAGGTTGAAGCAGAGGTATGAGTCAACAAGTGCCGTGATTTCGCTTTCGTCAAGCTTGACGCCGTCAACCTTAACGCTCCAGCCGGTATCGTAAGGAATTGAAGTGAAGAACATACAATCTTCTTCAATATTTACCGTTCCGCGGATTTCGGTTTCCTCAAATGATTCAACATTGAGGCTTCTGCTTTTGAGGATGTTGTAGCCTTCTTTGAGCTTTGCGTCGTCAACATAGCAGGGGTAGAAATCAATATAGCCGTATTCCGCATTTTCAATCTGAATGAATACGATTACTTCTTCGTCGGGTGTTACAACACCGAGGTCGTAAATATAGGGCTCATCGATATACTGTGTATGCTCTTCGCCGTTTGATGTGACTGATATTTCGTCGAAATCGCTTGATTTGACGTAAAGGTAGCAATGTCTGGTTTCTTCTGTTTTGAGAATGAAGGTGAGTTCGCCTTCTCCGTCACCGGTCTTTGTGTAGTAAATATCGCCGGTTTCAAGACCTGATGTGATTTCGTCCATATTGTAGTACTGGATTTCATCAATGTTCATCATTCCGAAAACATCAGAAACACCCGTTGCATATTCGAACCAGTCACCCTGAACGATGAACGGATTGGTTAAATCGGTAGCCCATTCCGATGTTGCGCTGTCAACTCCGAATCCGATGGGAAGATGATACTTGTTTTCGTATGCGGTGAAATTGCCGACGGTCATAAGCTCTTTGAAATAGTCAGGTTCAACGGTTACCGCCTGATTGTTGTCAACTACATATTTCATCGAGTGCATCATATTGTAGATGGGGGTCTGCAGATGATAGGTGTAGCTGTTGATATAGTTGCCGTACATACCGAGGTCGCTCTGAACGTTGGAAAGTCTTTCGTATGCCATGGAGGAGAATGTTGAAACACCGTTGAAGCCGTACCACGCGGGATCCATTCTCGCTCTGTTGTAGGTTAAATCCATGCGGTACATATCGCCGCCGTCGTGCTCGTCAAGCTGTTCCTTGAGGTCCCTGAAATCGCTGTAGTCGCCGACGAAATTCTGCTTGGGCTGATCCATGCTGTAGCGGTCTGTGTTTGCACACGCAATTTCACCGATAACGCAGCAGAGAAGAAGAACGGCAACTGCCGACTGCTGATATTTCTTGTCTCTCATAAGAGCGAAAACAAGGCAGTAGGTAACAACGAAAACGATGCTGATAAGAACCGAAATTTCTTCAACGTTCTTTGAGCCGATTTCCTGAATGAGGATTATCGAACCGACAACCGCAAATCCCGAGCCGAGAATTGCTCTTCCGCTGAATTCGTGAAGTCTTGTGAATGTTTTGTATGCCATCATAAGGAGAATGAAGGAATACATAAACGAGAAGCGGTAGGGGAGGTCGTTGGGATAATGGAAGCCGTGCCAGATATAGTTGAGATAGTTTGTGTTGAAACTGAAGAAGAGTATTCCGAGAATGGAAACGTGTGCGATTTTTTCCTTGAGAGGAATTGATCTTGTAAAGAAATACATCGGAACAAGCATAAGTGTTGCGATGCCGCAATATACATTGGGAAGGACATCCTCGCCGCTGCTTCTGATGGTCGGATCAACGCTTGAAATATGATTTGCAAGAAAATCAAAAATCGAGAAATACGATCTGTAATCGGTGGGGAATGTGCCTGAAGTTGCGGAGCAATTCTGAAGGATAAAGTAAATGGGGAGCAACGCAAAAGCAACAAGACCTGCGGCGGCAATGCTTGAAAAAGCAAAAGTAAACCCGCTTCTGAGAAAAAGACTGCCTTTGAGCTTGTTTTTGAATGAATATTTCTTTTCGCCTTTATCGTTAAGGGTATAGGGTGTTGATTCGTGAAGGCTTGCGCCGTCGAAACAGGAGAAATAATAAATGATAAAATAAATGACCGAGAAAATGCAGGTCATATAACCCATATAGTAGCTCGAAACGAGAGTGAGTGCAAGAAAAGCAATGTAAATTTTAGGCTTTCTGTGCCTGATTATCATTTCGATTCCGAGAATGACCATCGGGAAATAGACCATGGCATCAATCCACATTACGTTCCAGTAATACGCAACGAAATAGCCGCACATCGCATAAAGAACACCGAAAGCAGCGGTGGTGTAGTCGTGTCTTTCCTGCGAACGCTTGAGGTAGTAGGTGAACGATGCAGCGGAGAATGCCGCCTTGACAAGAATCATTCCGGCAATTGCTTCGGGCATATTCTTGTGACCGAGAATGAGCATAATTATTGCGCTCGGGCTTGAAAGATAGTTGAAGAGGTTGCCGAGAAACGGCGAACCCAGACCCGTCTGCCACGAATAAAGAAGGGACTGGCCGTTGGTTATTCTGTCATAGAACTCAGCAAAAAGAGGACCGTACTGATGATAGAGGTCCATGCGGAGAATTGTTTTGTCGCCAAACGGAATAAGGTCATAGCAATAGTAAACAAGAATCATAATTCCGGCTGTGCAAAGGCACGAAAGCCAGCAGAATGAATTGTTTACAAAAAACCGCTTGAGAAGCGAGGGCTTCTTTTGCAGGGTGTTTTCGGGAACTGTCATAAGAATATCCTCCGGAAAATTTTACTAACATAATTATAATCAATATATCATATTATTCCCGTTATTTCAAGTGAACAATCTGTAAATATGCTTTTACCGTTTCTGAAATATAAGTTCTAAACTCGGACAAGAAGCCATATATTGGAGTAAATAAGATGGATAACATAAAAAGATTCGATGCTGCCGTGCAATGCCTTTCACCAAGACTTTCCGATGTGTTTTTATCTATGGGAAAACACGAAAAAGAGAATATACGTGAAATCAGGCTTCGTTCGGGCAAGCCGATTGTTGTTGTTTGCTCGGGAGAAGTGAAATTTCTGTCCTCTGCGGGCAGACTGACCGATATTTATTCCGACCTTAATCTGAAAACCGATTCGGGCGAAATAAACGATATATTCATCAGGCTTTGCGGATATTCCGTTCACAGCTTCAGCGAGGCGATTAACAGAGGATATATCACTCTTTCGGGCGGTCACAGAGCGGGTGTTGCGGGCACGGCGGTTTCCGAAAACGGGAAAATAATGGCAGTCAGAGATATCTGCTGCATAAATCTGAGGATAGCCAGGGAAATCAAAGGCGCGGCAGATGAGCTGTACGGCAGACTTTTCGCAGACTGTCTTTCGTCGGTTATCGTTGCGGGGCCGCCCTCAAGCGGTAAAACAACGATTCTTCGTGACCTTGCACGTCAGCTTTCGGGAACGGAAAGGGGCAGAATGTATAAAACCTTCGTCTGTGATGAGAGATGTGAAATCGGTGCGGGTGTTTCGGGGATTCCGCAGAATGACCTCGGTATCAACTGTGATGTTATATCGTGTTATCCGAAAGAAGAAGGGATACTTATCGGTCTGCGTTCGTTTTCCCCCGATATTATAATTTGCGACGAAATCGCATCATATGCCGAGGTTTCGGCAGTTGAAACGGGTCTTAACAGCGGTGTGAACTTTGCGCTGAGCATTCACGCAAAGGATGAGCGTGAACTTCGCGCGAAGCCGATTATGAAAAGATTGCTGATGAGCGGTGCGTTCGGCAACGTTGTTTTGCTTTCGGCGCTTGATGCGGGGAAAACGGAAAAAATTTTCAGGGCGGGTGAGTTGATTGATTAAGGTTGCGGCTGTTGTTTTTGTGGCAACGGGACTTTCGCTTTCGGGTTTTTATCTGGCATCGGTTTACGGCAAAAAAACGGAGATTCTCGGAAATATTGTGATGATGCTCGGGATAATCGGCACTCAGCTTCGGTATTCGCATCTGCCTCTTTTGTCATTGATGCGTTTCCTTGAAGCAAATGAAACGTTAAAATCGCTCGGGTTTGTTCCCGAATGCAGGCGGATGGTTGAGAGTGGCGAACCGTTCAGAGAGTCGTGGAAAAAGAGTGTGGAAAACGAAAAAGAACTTTGCAGCCTGATTCCCGATTCACTGCCGTATCTTATTCAGTTCGGAGAAAATCTCGGAACAACCGACCTTGAGGGTCAGCTTTCGTGCTGTGAATATTATGAGCATATTTTTTGCAAAGCGCTTGAAGAGAAAGAGGAACAGAGCAAAAAATACTCAAAGCTGTTTCCGACGCTCGGGATAATGCTCGGTGTTTCGGCTGCGATATTGATTGTCTGAGGTGAGTGATTTATGGATATAACTGTTGTGATAAAAATAGCTGCGGTCGGAATAATCGTTGCGATTCTCAATTCAATCCTTGTCCGTTCGGGCCGCGACGACTATGCGCTTATAACGATTCTTGCGGGTATTGTTGCGGTGCTGATGATGCTTATTCCGCAGTTTTCAAGCTTGCTGGATACGGTAAAATCCATGCTTGATTTCTGAAATGGAAATAGTAAAGGTTGCGTTTATCGCTGTTTTAACCGTGCTGTTTTATGCACTTCTCCGTCAGATAAAGCCCGAGATTGCACCGCTGGTTATTATCGGCGGTGCGGCGGTCATCATCATTATGCTTTCGGAGAGCTTTTTCGGAGTAACCTCGGAAGTCGGTGAAATGATAAGTCTTGCAGGAATCGAAAAAGAGAATGTGTCTGTTCTTCTGAGGTCTCTCGGAATATGCGTTGTAACTCAGTTTGCGGCAAATATATGCTACGATAACTCATGCTCATCCGTTGCGGCGGCTGTTGAACTTGCGGGAAGATTGGGCGCAATTGTTATTGCAATGCCGATGATTAAAGCGGTTGCGGAAACGGCAATAGGACTGCTGAATTCCTGAATGATTATGAAAAGATTACTATTGTTTATTGCTTTGGTTTCTTTGCTTGCTTTGCCGTCATATACGGCAAACATTGATGAATATTATGAAGAACAGCTTGAGGCAAGCGGGGCAAAGGAGCTTTCGGATTATCTGAGTGACGAAACGTCGGAATATCTTGAAAAGCTCGGTTGCGAAGATATGGAGTTTGAAAAACTGTTTGACGTTTCGGGCGGTGCGGTGTTGAATCTGTTGAGTGAAATTATCCGCAAAGGAATAAAACTTCCCTTTAAAGGCTTCCTTACCGCATCGGGAACGGTTATTCTTGTCAGCGTCTGCTCGTCGTTTTTTCCGGATGACGAAAAAAGCAGGATGATTATGAATATTGTCAGCGGATGCATAATGGTTACGGGCATCTTTTTGCCCGCATCCGATGCGATAAAAGCCGCCGTAGCCGCTGTTGAAGCTTGCTGTGTCTTTGAAAAAGCATTGATTCCCGTGCTGGCGGGTGTTGTTACCGCAAGCGGAAATCCCGCTCTGTCGCTGACATACAAAGGTGCGGCTTTTGCGGCGGCGGAGTTTGTGTCTGAATTCGGCCATAACTTTGCTCTTCCGCTTGCGGGAATATCGGGTGCGCTTGGAATGACGGGTGCGATGATGCCGACTGTCAGACTGAGTGCAATAAGCGATATGATAAGAAAGACGTTCACAACATTGCTTGCATCGGCGGCAAGCCTTTTCACGGGATTCCTTGCGCTCAAAGGAGTACTTTCTTCATCGGCTGACGGACTTATAAGCAAAGGAGTAAAGCTTGCGGCGAATACTTTTGTTCCCGTTATCGGCGGAGCGATAGGTGAGGCTTATTCCTCGGTTGTCGGCAGTCTGGGACTTCTGAAAAACACCGTCGCTTTCTATGCGGTTATGGCTGTTTTTCTGATTTGTATTCCCGTGATAATCAATTTTGCCGTCTGGATTCTTTCCGTACGTGCCGCAAGTATGCTGAGTGATTTGCTTGATTGCCGTGTTTGTGCGGACATACTGAAAAATATCTCGTTTGTTTTTTCAATGTTAAATACACTGCTTCTGCTTTGTATGTTTGTTTTTGTTATATCGACGGGGTTGGTTGCGGTAATAAAAACGGGAGGATAAAGTTTTGGATGCATTAAGACAGTGGGCGCTTTGCCTGATTGCCGCCGCATCGGCGGGAACATTCGTGTGTGCGGTAACGCCGAGAGGGGCGGTTGACAAAGCCGTGCGTACGGTTGCGGGATTGTTTGTTGTTGCTGCCGTTTGCGCTCCCGTCACGAAGCTTGAAAGCGACAATTTCGGCATACCTGCGTTTGCGGATTCGGCTGTTGTTTCGGATTGCGGAGAATTGCTGAAAGAGCAGATGCTTGAGAGCTGCAAAAAAGCAATTGAAAATCAGATTCTCTCGCTTTCAAAGAGGTATTCGCTGACGGTTTATAATGTGGAACTTGATGCATATACCGATGAATATAACAGTATAATTATACAAAGCATACATCTTGAAATCAATTCGGAAACACCTCAATCCGTTTCGCCGTTTCTCTCCGAAGCAGAAGCAGCATTGGGTGTGCCGGTCACAATAAGGAATGGTATTTTGACGTGAACAGCATAATGCCGACAGTAAAAAAACTGATTGAAAAAATATCTGAAAGCACGCACCTCGGCAAAAAAAGATTGATTGCCGTTTCTTTTTTGCTTATGGGGGCGGCGGCACTCATACTCAGCGAAGTGACGCAGAGCGAAACGGTAACGGCTGCGGTGACAACAACTGCCGCGGCTTACAGTACGGAGGATTATATCAATGACCTTGAAACCCGTTTGATATCAATTGTTTCATCGATTGAAGGTGCGGGTGAAACCAAGGTGATGATTACTCTTGAAAGCGGCAGTGAGGAGGTTTATCTTCACGATTATGACTACGGCGAAAACATCGACCCGAGCGGAAAAAACATAGTTGAGCGTAAGGATGAATATGTTATTATCGACGGAGAATCGGGAGAGAAGGGCATAGTCGTGAAGGTTGCCGAGCCGAAAATAAGAGGTGTTGCGGTGGTGTGCAAGGGCGGTGATTCCGATGTGGTGAGGGTAAGGATAACGGAAACCGTGACGGCTCTTCTTGATATTCCGGCAAACCGTGTGAGTGTTGCCAGAATGAATTGAATTTTATTTGCATAAAAATACATAACATCGGAGGATTATACAATGATTATCAGAAAAAGACAGCTCTTGCTTGCAACTCTTGTTATTGCTCTGGGTGCGGCGGTTTTTGTGAATTGGTATTACACACGACCCGACATCGAGAGCGCGTTATCATCCTCGCCTCAGGCAACAACACACCCTGCCGTACAGGAAGGCGCAAATCTCGGAGATGCACGCTACGTTATTTCAACGGATGCCGTGCTTGAGGATGCGCCTGCGCAGGCAATGGCAAATGAATATTTTGCAAGTGCGAAGCTTCGCCGCAGAACCGCCCATGATGAAGCTGCCGAAGCACTCAATAAAGTTATCAAGGACAGCGCTTCGTCCGAGAGCGTTGCACGTCAGGCGGGAGAAATGCTTGAGGAGCTTTCAAACTCTATTTCCCTTGAAAGTGACCTTGAAAATCTGATTACGGCAAAGGTCGGATGTGAAAATCTCGTTATTCTTAACAGAGGAAATGCGGAGATTATTGTTGAAAACGGGTCGCTTGATGATGTTGCAATCGTAAAGATAAAGGAAATTGCGGTTGAGCAGACGGGTTATCCCGTATCCAATATTTCCATAACCGAAATGGAATATTAATAAATATTTTTAAAATTGTTATTGTATATTTATAATAAAAGTGGTATAATTCGGGTATCAAAAGGGCTTTGCCCTTCCCGGAGGGAAAAATCTTGACAAGACGTGAAGAAAGAGAGCAGGCTTATATTCTGCTTTTCGAAAAAACATTCAATGAAGAAACCGAGATTGCGGAGCTTTATGATTTCGCAATCGAAAACGAAGTTATTACCGGCAGCGATTTTGTTAAATCGCTTGCTTTCAAGGCATGGGAGAATGTTGAAAACATTGATTCCGTAATCGGGAAATATTCCGTAGGCTGGAAGCTGAACAGAATTTCAAAGGTTGCGCTCGCGGTCCTCAGACTTGCGGTTTGCGAAATCCTTTATTTTGACGATATTCCCGCAGGCGTTTCAATCAACGAAGCGGTTGAGCTTTGCAAAAAATATGCAACCAAAGAAGACTCTGCCTTTATTAACGGTATTCTTTCTACCGTTGTAAAAGGATAATATGACCGATAATGTTTTAAGTGTACGGCAGCTTAATTTATATGTACGCTCCTTGATTGAGGG
>JAZNFD010000172.1:0-11374 GCA_045588975.1 Acutalibacteraceae bacterium
AAGCATCTTTATCAGCTTATTTCAAAATCCAATCTTGAATATTATTACCGCCATCCGAGAATTCCCAAGAGTGAGCTTATGGCACACAGAGAGGGTCTTATTGTCGGAAGTGCCTGCGAAGCAGGTCAGCTTTATCAAGCGATATTTATGGGCAGGCAGGAAGAAAAGCTCATTGAGATGGCAAGTATGTATGACTACCTCGAGATTCAGCCCAACGGAAACAATGCTTTTATGATTCGTGAAGGTATGGTGGATTCCGAGGAGGAGCTTAACGAAATCAGCAGACGCATTATCCACCTTGCCGATAAGGTCGGAATTCCCGTTGTTGCAACGGGTGACGTTCACTTTATGGAAGAGAGCGACAGCATTTTCAGAGAGATACTTATGGCGGGTCAGGGATTCAAGGATGCTTCCGAGCAGGCTCCGCTTTATTTCAGAACTACTGACGATATGCTCAGTCAGTTTGAGTATCTCGGTGAGGATACGGCTTATGAGGTTGTTGTTAAAAATCCCAACCTCATTGCTGATATGTGTGAAGAAATAAAGCCGATTCCCGACGGAACATATCCTCCCAAAATTGAAGGCTCCGACGAAGAGTTGCGCCGTATCTGCTATGAACGAATGGAAGATTATTACGGCTCACCGCTTCCCGAATATATCAAGGAAAGACTTGATAAAGAGCTTGAATCCATTATCAAAAACGGATTTGCCGTTCTTTATATCATTGCGCAAAAACTTGTCTGGAACTCAATGGAAAACGGCTATTATGTCGGCTCGCGAGGTTCGGTAGGCTCGTCATTCGTTGCTTTTGCGGCAGGTATTTCCGAGGTTAACCCTCTTGTTCCGCATTACATCTGCGAAAGCTGTAAGTACAGTGAATTTTTCTACAAGGGCGAATACGGCTCGGGCTATGATATGCCTCCGAAGAATTGTCCTGTTTGCGGAAAACCGCTTCACCGTGACGGTCATGATATCCCGTTCGAAACCTTCCTCGGTTTCTACGGCGACAAGCAGCCTGATATCGACCTTAATTTCTCGGGTGAATATCAGTTCTATGCCCATCGCTATACCGAAGAGCTTTTCGGCAAATCTCACGTTTTCAAAGCAGGTACAATCGGTACTCTTGCGGATAAAACCGCATTTGGTTTCGTCAAAAAATGGGCGGAGGAAAAAGGCTTGTTCCTTTCGAGAGCTGAGGAAGAACGCCTTGTTCAGGGATGTGTCGGCGTCAAGAGAACAACGGGGCAGCATCCCGGCGGCATGGTTGTTGTGCCTGCTGATATGGACGCAGAGGATTTCACACCCATTCAGCATCCCGCCGATGATGCGGATTCGATTCACAGAACAACCCATTTCGACTTCCATTCGCTTCACGATACAATTCTCAAGCTTGATAATCTCGGTCACGATGTTCCGACACTTTATAAGCACCTTGAGGATTTGACGGGTATTTGTGTTATGGATGTTGATATCTGTGACCCGAAGCTTTATGAGCTTCTCACAACTCCCGAGCCTCTCGGCGTAACCGCAGAAGATATAGACTGTGAAACAGGAACTCTTTCGCTTCCCGAACTCGGCACTCCGTTTGTCCGTCAGATGCTTATGGAATCACAGCCGAAGAACTTCTCCGATATGCTTCAGATTTCGGGTCTTTCACACGGCACGGACGTTTGGATAGGCAATGCTCAGGATCTTATCAAAAACGGCACCTGCACGATTTCCGAAGTTATCGGTACCCGTGATAATATTATGGTTTACCTTATCAACAAGGGCGTTGAAAAGGGTATGGCGTTCAAAATTATGGAGATTGTCCGTAAGGGCAAGGCAACCAAGCTTCTTACCGATGAACACAAGCAGGCGATGATAGATAACGGTGTTCCGCAGTGGTATCTTGATTCGTGTATGAAAATCAAATATATGTTCCCGAAGGCTCATGCGGCGGCTTATGTCAGCGCGGCGATGCGTCTTGCGTGGTACAAGCTCTATAAACCCGTTGAATATTATGCAACATTTATGACCGTACGCGGTGAAGATATAGACACAGCCGCTGTTCTTGCGGGCAGGGGAGCGGTCAAAAAGAAAATGGATGAAATCAAGCAGAAAATGCTGATGAAAACCGCAACGGCAAAGGAAGAAGGCACATTCACATCCTTGCAGGTCATCAACGAAATGATGGCACGAGGAGTTGAAATTCTTCCGATTGATATTTATAAATCAACCGCAAACCGCTATATTATTGAGGACGGAAAGATAAGGCTCCCGTTCTCCGCAATTGCAGGATGCGGCGGCAGAGCGGCGGAAGGTCTTGAAGCGGCACGTAATGACGGCGGCGGTGACTTCCTTTCAATTGAGGATTTCCAGCTTCGTTCAGGCGCTTCAAAAACTATTATTGCGGCTCTCGAAGAGGGCGGCGCATTTGAGTCACTTCCGAAATCAACACAGCTCAGCTTCTTTTAAAAATCAAACAGGAGTTTGTTATGAAAAAGGCCAAAATACCTCTGCGTCAAAGGACGTGGTACAAGCTTGATAATGCGGCAAAGGTCTTTCCGGGTCAGGACAGCTCGTCGTGGTCTAATGTTTACAGATTATCGGCGACTCTGACCGAACTTGTTGACCCGACTTTGCTTGAAAAAGCGCTTGAAATAACACTCAGGCGCTTCCCGACCTTTGATGTCAGAATGCGTAACGGTCTTTTCTGGCACTATTTTGAAAAAAATCCTTACGGAATTCCTCCGGTTATGGAAGATATTGCAAATCCCTGTACCCGATTCAAAATGAAGGAAAACAGAGGATATCTTTTCAAGGTTTATTACTACGAAAAGCGTCTGTCGGTCGAGTTTTATCATTCTCTGACCGACGGCTACGGTGCATCACGCTTTTTTATGACTCTCGTTGCGGTGTATCTTCGTCTTACCGGCAAGGATATACCAAGCGGAGAAAGCGTTTTTGATGTTAATGAAAAACCGCGCCCCGAAGAATCGGAGGATTCGTATTCAAAGGTCTGTAATTCAAAGGCGAAGGCAAAAAGACTTCAGAAATTTACGTACCGATTCAAAGGCAAAAGATTGCCGAAACACGTTGTCAATGTCACAACCGGCTATATGCCCGTTTCGGCAATCAAAGAAAAAGCTGCAGAGCACGGAGTGACCGTTACCGAATATCTTGCGGCTGTCCTTCTCTGGGTAATGTACAATATGCAGAAGCAAGAGAAAAACAACAAAGAAAAGCACGTCGGAATTCAGATTCCCGTCAACGCAAGAGGCTTTTTCGGCAGCGAAACTCTTCGCAATTTTATGCTTTGCTATTCGTTTCAGATAGACCCGAAAATGGGTGAATATACCTTCCCGGAAATCGTGAAACAGCTTTCTCTTTACCTTCGTTTTATTAACAACGAAAAGGAATTGCAGGCAATGATGAACGGAAATATGGGAATCGAGAGAAACCCGCTGATGAAAATCATTCCGTCATTCGTCAAGGATTTCGGCGTGAATGTTGTTTATAAAATTGCAGGCGAAAAGGCTACAAGCTGTCTGATTTCCAATCTTGGTCTTATCAAAACGCCCAAGGAAATGGAACCATATATAGAAAAGCTCGTTATGGTTATGGGCCCCGCGATGATTAACGGAGCAAGATGCGGTTCGCTTTCTTATAAGGGTACTCTTGCTTTCAGTATTTCCAATATTTATGTAAGCACAAAAATTCAGAAAGAATTTTTCACAACCCTTGTCAAATTCGGCATTCCCGTTAAAATAGAAAGCAATAAAAACGCAATTATGGGAGGTGATCGCTGATGTCATACTGTGTAAACTGTGGAGTTGAGCTTGAAAAAGGCTGCCTGTCGTGCCCTCTGTGCGATACTCCCGTTATTAACCCCAAGGAATTAAAAACAAAAGAGGAAAAACCCGTTTATCCCGAGAATATCAGCATACCGAAATCTTTAAGTAAAAAATACTGGGTTTTTGTTTTTTCTCTTGTTTTGCTGATTCCGAATCTGGTGCTGATAATTCTGAATGCGCTCATATTTGACAGCGGTGTTGTCAAATATATTGTCGGCGGATTCATAGTTGCGTGGATATGGTTTCTTTTTCCGTTTTTATGGAAAAAACCGATGCCTGTTATTCTCCTTGCAATTGATGCACTTGCGCTGTTGACTTATCTTGACCTGTTCAGAATTTACGGCGACGACAACGGCTGGTTCACTTCAATTGTTCTCCCTGTTGTTATTGCGCTCTGGGCGATATGCAACTTGTTCATATTCTGGCTTAAAAAGCCCAGAAGCAAGGCTTTGATTTCGATTGCGGTTCTCGGCGCAATCAGTATAATGTCGTTTGTAATTGAAATATGTATGAATATGTTCTATAACGGCAGGCTTCAGGTAGTTGTTTCGGTTGTACTGACGGCTTGTTGTGTGTCTTTGATGATACTGTTTATCTTTATAGAAAAAAGCAGACGCTTCAAAGCGTGGGCAGAACGTAAATTCTTTATGTGACGAATATAGAAAGGAAGATCGATAATGAAGAAAAAGACTATCGCATCTTATGCATTGCTCGGTGCGGCAGGTGCTGCAGCGGTTGCAACGGCAATCAAAGCGGCAAAGTTTGTTCCCGAAAAGAGAGAATTACCTCCTCTTAACGTGGAAAAGGTTGACGCTGAGAGATGCCTTGAGCATCTTTCAAAAGCAATTTCAATCCCCACAATCAGCTATCCCGATAAAGCAAATATAGATTTCACACAGTTTGATGCTTTTCACAAATTTCTTGAAGAAGCATTTCCTCTTATTCATAAGAACCTTAAAAAAGAGGTTATTCAGGAAGCGAGCCTTATTTATCATTGGAAGGGTACAAGAGATGACCTTGAACCCATTGCACTTCTTGCCCATCAGGACGTAGTTCCCATTTCGGAAGGTACAGAGCAGGACTGGACTTACGCACCCTTCAGCGGTCATAATGACGGTGAGTTTATCTGGGGCAGAGGTGCTCTTGATATGAAAAATCACCTTATCGGTGTTATGGATGCTGTTGAAACTCTTCTTGAAGAAGGCTTTCAGCCCGAAAGAGACGTTTATCTTCTTTTCGGCCAGGACGAAGAGGTTGTAGCTTCTGAAGACGGCGGTGCAAAGAATATTATGCGTACCCTCAAAGAAAGAGGAATTCATCTTGACAGCGTTCTTGACGAAGGCGGTGCAATTATTCCCGTTGATGTCAAAGGTGTCCTTAATAACAAGGAGCTTATCGGTATAGGTATTGCCGAAAAGGGTTATACAGACATTGAAATCACCGTCAACGCAAAGGGCGGACATTCCTCACAGCCTCCCGTTCATTCGGGACTCGGCGAACTTGCAAACGTAATCAGAGACCTTGAGAATCATCAGTTTAAGGCAGAGCTTATGCCGTTTGTTAAGGATTTATTTTCAAACATCGGCAGAAACTGCACCTATCCCGCAAGACTTCTAACCTGCAATCTCGATTATCTTCAGCCTGTTCTTAAGTTCGGTATGACGAAGATTCCCGTGGCAGCTTGTCTTGTAAGAACAACAACTGCGGTTACCATGGCTCAGGGCAGCCCTGCAGCGAACGTTCTTCCGCAGAAAGCAAGCGTTATTGTAAATTTCAGACAGATGCCCGGTGTAACAGTTCAGGATGTTGTTGACCATATCCGAAAAGTTTGCCGTAATAAGGATATTGAAATCAATGTTCTCAAGGCGAAAGAAGCTTCGAAGTTCTCACCCACAGACTCCAGAGCATTCAAAATCATTGAAGAACTTTGTATGCAGGAAAACAAAAACAGCATTGTTGCTCCCTACCTTGTTATGGGCGGTACCGATGCCTGCTATTATGAGCCTATCTGCGAAAATATTTACCGTTATGCACCTTATAAGGTAAGTGTTGCACTCCTCAGATGCACCCACGGCACAAACGAAAGAATTCCCGTTGATGCTGTTGCACCCGGAGTTGCATTCTTCAAGAGATATATCAGAAGGGCATCGGCTGAATAATATGAATATTCTTATTGCGCCCGACAGTTTCAAAGGCACACTCAGCGCACAAGAAGTCTGCGATATTATCGGGCAGGCATTTACGGATAATCTGAATGATGTGAAAATAACAAAGCTCCCCGCTGCCGACGGCGGCGAGGGGCTTTGCAGTTGTATGCATAAAATCTGCGGCGGTGAAATGAAAGCTGTTCGTGTGTGCGGCGTTTTCGGAGAAAAGATGACCGCTGAATATCTTTTGCCCGGCAATAAAACTGCGGTTGTTGAGATGGCATCGTGTGCAGGTCTGCCCCTTGCGGGGAATAATAAAGACCCTGAAAAGGCAACAACGTTCGGAGTCGGCGAGCTTATTCTGGATGCAAAAGAAAACGGTGCAAAGCATATTCTTCTCGGTCTCGGCGGAAGTGCAACAAATGACTGCGGATTCGGAATGGCAAGCGCAATCGGCTGGAAATTCATTGATAAAAACGGAAATGAATTTATTCCTACGGGTGCAACGATGATTGATGTTGACAGAATAATCGCCCCTGACATTAATTTTGACACACCCGTTACTGCGGCGTGTGATGTTGATAATCCGCTTTTCGGCGAAAACGGTGCGGCTTATGTTTTTGCACCGCAGAAAGGTGCGGATCCGGAGATGGTGAAGCGTCTGGACAGCGGATTGCGATACGCATCTGAGATAATAAAGAGAGATTTACATATCAATGTTTGTGATATGAAAGGCGCAGGTGCGGCAGGCGGAATGGGTGCAGGTGCGCTTGCGTTTCTGAATGCTGAACTCAGAAGGGGAATTGACATTCTTCTTGACACAGCCGATTTTGATTCAAAAGCCGCCGAAGCAGATTTGATAATAACCGGAGAAGGCAGGCTGGATTATCAGAGCGTTAACGGAAAGGTTGTTTCGGGAGTTGCCCAAAAAGCATCTGTGCTTGGCAAAAAAGTAATCGCAATCTGCGGAAGCAAAGGCGAGGGTGCGGAGAAAATCCGAAATCTCGGTGTTTCGGAGCTTTATTTTTCTTGTGCGGAAGATAAGCCGTTTGACGAAATAATAAAAACTTGCAAAGAAGATTTATACAGTGCCGCATCTGAAGCGGCGGAAAAATTTAAAAAATAATAAAACGGCAGGATTTTTCCTGCCGTTGATTTTTTTAATCAAAAGCAAAGAGTCCCGCAGATAGTATCTGCAGAACTCTTTGCTTAGCTATATATCCGAACGAATACTGGAGTGTAATTTAATTCATCCTTATTATATCATAAACTTTTTTGTTTGTCATCCTTTTTTTGAAAATTTTTTATTTTTTTTCGTTAATATAAATATGAGTTCTGCAGGGAAAAAACTTGACGCCAAGAAAATATTTTACGGCTTTTTTATCCGTGTTTAAACGTTTCGGAACGGCACAAATTAATAGTGCTTCGCAAATCGCGGAGCAAATTCAAACACGGAGGTGAACAATGAAGCGTTTTATAAAAGCTCTGAGTGCTTTTATGTTTGTGATGTGTATTCCGATTTTTTCGGCAGTTATTTACGGAGTTGCAGAGCTTCCCGATGAAGTAAGTATCGGTGAAAGCGAAAAGGTTAATCTCGGAATGTTTTATACCGAAGAAAAAAGAGAACCGGTAAGATCTGCATCAACGGTGTGGGGCAAAACTGAATATGATTCAAAGATAATGGCTCTTAAGGTTGTTCCGGTCAAAGATATAAAAGTCAATGTAACCAAAAGGAGATTTGTTTCTCCCGGTGGTGACGTGTTCGGAATAAAGCTTTATACAAAAGGCATTATCGTTGTCAGTATTGATTCGGTAACCACTGAAAACGGTACGGCGGACCCTGCCGTGACTGCGGGAATAAAGTGCGGAGATATAATAACGACAATCAACTCTCAGGCTGCAACAAGTTCTCAGCAGATGACTGAAGCTGTTGAAAATTCGGGCGGCAATCCTCTGCATCTTCGGATTGACAGAAACGGAGAGATTATTGAGATAAGCCTTACTCCGGTTAAATCCGTCAACGGAAATTTTAAAGCAGGTCTTTGGGTAAGAGACAGCTCTGCGGGTATCGGCACAGTCACATTCTATGACGATTCATCAGGCTTTTTTGCAGGTCTCGGTCACGGCGTTTGCGACATTGATACCGGCAAAATAATGCCTTTGAATAACGGAGAGGCAGTCAGGGCAAAAGTCAACGGCTTCTATAAAAGCAGTGCAGGCAACCCCGGTGAACTTTGCGGCGTATTTTCAGATATCGCTTTGGGCAGCCTTCGTGTTAACCATGAGATGGGTGTTTACGGCAAACTTTTACAGCCTTCGGGCAAAAAGCTTATGCCGGTTGCGCTTGAAAGCGAAATCTGTCTCGGAAAAGCTCAGATGATAACAACAATTGATGACAGCGGACCGCAGTATTATGATATCGAAATAACCAAGATTTATCCGTCATCGGATTTATCGGCGAGAAATATGATAATACAAGTGACTGACCCGATATTGCTCGAAAAAACGGGCGGTATTGTTCAGGGAATGAGCGGAAGCCCCATTGTTCAGAATTCTATGCTCGTAGGTGCAGTAACCCATGTGTTTGTGAATTCCCCTGATAAGGGGTACGCAATCTTTTCTCAGAGAATGATTGATACAATGGATGCGGTAAAAAGCTCGGAAATGGCAAAAGCCTCTTGAACAGAGTGGCATACTGTCACTTTTTGCGATAAAATCTGTAAAAAATTCCCAGTAAATTATTGACAGATTTGCCAAAATATGGTAATATCTCCGTGAACTAAACAAAACGGAGGTAAAAACCATGAGAAAATTGTTGAGAGCTATGATAACCGAGGACGGGAGCGAAACGCTTCATGAGCTTGCGGGAATACTGCGCTCAAACGGATTCGAAGTAACAACGGTAATCAAGGACGGAACACAGATAGTCGAGAAATTCAGAGACGGCGAAAGACCCGATGTCCTTTTGATGGACGGCTTTATGCCGAAGCTGGATGCTTTGGGAGTGCTTCGTGAAATCGAGTCGATGCGCCTTGAAAAAAGGCCGATGATAATGGTGCTTTCAAGCACGGATAATCAGCGCTTTGAGAGCGAAATCCTCAGAAGCGGAGCCGATTATTTCTTCCTCAAGCCTTACAGCCCCAAGATGCTTGCAGAGCGTATAATTCAGTTTTCAAGCATTCATAATTCCTGCGCCAATCAAAGCGGCGTAAAGGATCTGGAGGTTGTTGTGTCGCAGATAATGCATCAGATAGGCGTACCTGCCCACATCAGAGGATATCAGTATCTCAGAGAAGCGATTATTCTTTCGATTAACAACAGCGAAATGATAAGCTCAGTCACGAAAATTCTCTATCCGACGGTTGCGAAGCACTTCAAAACAACTCCGTCAAGAGTTGAAAGAGCTATCAGGCACGCAATTGAGGTTGCGTGGGACAGAGGCGATGTTGATGTGCTCAGCTCCTATTTCGGATACACGATCCAGAATGAGCGCGGAAAGCCCACAAACAGCGAATTCATTGCGATGATAAGCGATAATCTTAAGCTGCAGATGAAAACGGTATAAAAAGGCGGCAGGGAGCAAAAGCTCTCTGCCGTTTTTGTAATTATTTATGAAAGAAAATAGTCAATAAAGGGAGATATGTTTATCGAAAAGAACGGTATGCGGAATTCGCTGTCATCAACTTTGTCTGATAAAATTTCAACAATGCTTGATGAATATTCACCGTATTCATCAGTTCCGCCTGCTTCAATTCTTATAAGATTTTCGCCGATAAAATAGAATTTGCATACCATGTTTTGTTCGTTTGTAAACTCTTCAACATAATATGTAATCAATCCATTTTGTTCTTCATAGTTTTTCACATATGTAAGTTCATCTGTTTCGGAAATTATAAGCATATCTTCAGTTATTTCTTCTTTGAGATGAAAAAACGGGAAGTCAGGAAAAAGTATGTAGAAATATCCATTGTTTATGATAACCTTTGTTTTCGCATTGATGTTTTTATAAAAAGGTATATAAAAAATACTTGCTATTTTTCCGTCCTTGAAATACATTTCCGAAACTGTTTCTTCACCGTATACTTCTGTGGTCACACGCATTTTCATTTCACGATCAGTAAAATCTTGCATCCACTTTTCAGCACATGTCTGTTCCTGAGCAAAAGTATTGACACAGAATACGGACATAACAAGGATGATTACGGTCAGAAATACGCTCGTAATTTTCTTCATTATAATTCCTCCTTTGATTTGATAGTATCATAACAGAATTTTAAAGTCAAAGAATTTATTCCGAAAATAAGACCGCATCATTTCTGATACGGTCATGTTATTATGCCATTATAAGCGAAAGAAAAAATGTTTTCAGAAACGGTGTAAGGTCGAATGCCGATGCGGGCACGTCAAACATACTGTCGCTGATGCTGAACGAAATATCGTCAAAGTATGTGTACTGAACGGAGTCTGTTGACGAATCCGTGACAACGAGCATCTTGAGGTCATCGCCGACGTAATAAAATTTGCTGGTTACAAACTCTCTGTCGTCGTATTCTTCAACATAATATTTTGTGCCGTCAACGGTTTCTTCATAGCTCTTGATGTATCTCGTGAGTGCCTGAGTAAGGTTTGCGGCACTGAGCACCATTGACCATACGTTTGCACCTTTAATGGGATTTGTGTCCATTTTTACATAGAAAAACGGAAGAGTGGGAAGAAAACCGTAGATACCGTCATCGGCGGTGATTATTCTTGCCTTAAGAAAACCTGCACGGTATTCATAGCATACGTTGTTGCCTTTAACAGCAAATGTGTTGGTGATTGTTGCGGGAAGAAAACCGAAAAGATTTGTTTTACCCGAGCGGATTGTTACAGAAACTTCGGTTGCGGTTTCAAGCTTGTCAAGAAGTGCATCGGTTTTTGGCGTTGCCGCAAAAGCGTTGACCGAAAAAAACGACATAACAAGAATAATTGATGCGATTAAAACGCTGAGTGTCTTTTTCATTGGAATGTCCTCCTTTTTTACTATTTTATCATATTGAGCCGATATTTTCAATATCCGAGAAGCTCACATATCACCGAATTTGAAACCAGAAAACCGTCAACGGTCAACGAGATGTTTCGGTCGGTTACTTTTGTAAGTCCGTGTTTTTCAAAATCTTTCGCTTTTTCAACAATCTTTTTATCGATATGTTTACCGAAACGATTTTTGAATTTTTCGAAAATCAATCCTTCGCCCAGTCTGAGAGCGAGCATGATATATTCTTCTTCGTCACCGCCGAATCCGTCATCAACGGGCGGATTACCGTTTATGAATCCGTCAATACTGCGCTCGTAATAAAATCTTTTTCCGTTAAAAAACGAGTGTGCCGATGCACCGATGCCGAGATATTC
>JAZNFD010000173.1:0-2204 GCA_045588975.1 Acutalibacteraceae bacterium
AATTCTGGCAGTCCTTTTAGGCTTGCCGTCACTTATCGGTGCAGTATTTCAGAGCCTTACAAAAATAGGCTATGACGAAAGACCCGTTGCTGCAATAGAAGAAAATTTTCTTGAAGGCAACACAGAATTTATTCATGAAGCAAGTGCAGAATACTGGTCAGCAGGCTATGCACGCAGAGTACTTACTCCTGAAGATGTAGATAAAACACGCTATTTTCTCGGTGGTTTTCTCAAGTTCCCTGCCCAGGAAGCAACAGGTGTTGTTGACGAATTAGCTGTCAGAGCAGTTGTGCTTGACGATAACTCAGGCAGAGGCGCTGCGGCTTTTGCGTGGATTGATGCCGTCGGATTTATGAATGCAGATATCAAGAATATCCGTGAAAAGCTCAGTGACATCACAGGCGACGGCAAACTCATCAGCATTGACGTGGGCTCAACCCACAATCACAGCGCAATCGACACACAAGGTCTTTGGGGCAATATTCCAAAGAGCGGCAGAAATCAGGCTTATATTGACTCGGTAGTTCAGAAAACCGCCGATGCAATCAGAGAAGCTTATAACAACCGCTCTGAAGGTACGCTTTATTATTCATCAAAAGCTTGTCCCGAAATGTTCTATGACGGCAGAGACCCTTATTCAATTGACGAAAAAATCCACCTTTTCCGTTTTGTTCCCAATGACAGCGGTAAAAAAGAAATCTACATCACCAATTTCGGCGCACATCCCATCAATCTCGGTTGGAGCAACACAGAAATTTCGGGCGATTTTCCGTATTATATTGAGCAGGCTGTAACATCATCAAAGGATGCTGATTTCATCTTTATTCAGGGTGCAATCGGCGGTGCCATCCACAGTGATATGGGTGTTCAGAACGGAATTCCCGAAGATCTCACCTCATTTGAAAAGATGAAGGAGTACAGCAAAATTGTTGCAGGCATTCTTTATGAACTTGCAGAAAAAGGCGAAAAAGTTGAACCTGTTCTCAACGTCAGACACGCTCAGGTTGATTTTGAAGTTAACAATTTTGTTTTCCTTCTTGCAGAGAGTGCAGAACTTTGCAATGTAAAAGCTTTCAAGGAAGACGGCAAAATCTACCTCACAAGCGAAATCGGTTATCTCGAAATCGGTAAGAACATAAAAATCATTGAAGCTCCGGGCGAAGTTCTTCCCGAGCTTGTTTACGGCGGATTCTATTCTGCCGAAGAAGCTTTCAACGGCACGGAATATCCCTACGAAGGCGTTGCAACCTGTTTCGACGAAAATGATGAAGTGCTTGTTTTCGGACTTTGCAACGATGCGGTGGGCTACATTGTTCCCGATAACGATTACAGCTCATCGGGCGACGAGGGACACTACGAAGAAACCGTTTCAACGGGTTCAAAGAGCGGAACGGCTTTCTCAAAAGCATTCTTTGATTTATTAAAAGTCTGGGGGTAATTCAAATGGAAATTCTGCGCTTTCTGAAGCTTCCCGAATTGGTCAGAGGAATAATTTCAGGCTTGCTTTCTCTGATAATTCTTTTTGTCCCCGATTCAACTTATACAACCGTTGAAAAGACGTCGGAATTCATGCTCACGGGCGATGAAACCTTTTCATATAACGGTGAAAATTGGACTGTCGGCTTTGCAAAAGAAGTTCTCACTCCCGACGATATAACAGAAGAAACGTACTATATTGCAGGATATAACACAAACAATCCCGCAAAGTCTGTGCTTGATGATATGCATGCCAAAGCCGTTTACCTTGATGATAACAGCGGCAGAGGCGGAGTTATCGTCTGTGCGATTGACTGCGTGGGAATCAGCCGCAAAGATATTAATGACATAAGAAAAATCGTTATCGAAAGCAATAAAATTCCGAACCTCAAATCAATCAACATCTGCGCAACTCATACCCATTCCGCAATTGATACTCAAGGTCTTTGGGGTAAGAATTTCCTCTCCGACGGTAAAAACGAAGAGTTTATGAACCGCCTCAAAAAATTAACCGCCAAGGCGATTATCGATGCATACGACGCAAGAAAAGACGGCAATCTTTACTTCGGCACAGCAGAATCCGAAGGACTTTTAACAGATACAAGAACCCCCATTGACTATGATGCAACACTAACAAGAATCCGTTTTGACCCTGCGGATGGCAGCAATGATACATTTATAGTTAACTTTGCTTGCCATGCTGAATGTCTCGGAGCAAGAACAACCGT
>JAZNFD010000174.1:0-4307 GCA_045588975.1 Acutalibacteraceae bacterium
TTCCATAGAGGACTTAACAGTTCCGCCCGTTGCAACAGAAACAGCAAGAATAAGTACATGCTTACCGCTAATCATAGGTACAATATTGTCTCTGAAAAGGAGCTGTGAACTGCTTGTCATCTCGGGAGTAACAACATAAATTGTCTGATGAGCGTTTATGTTCATCCAATGATTTTTTGTGAGTTCATCTGCAAGGCAGGTACCGATAACCTCTGTGCCGTCAAGGCAGAGGATGGTGTCAACAATTTTTGTCTTATAGTTGCTGTTGCTGCAAAGCTCCTGAGCAACCGCTTTAGCTTCCGAGAGACGGGACTTCTGTGCCGCAACGTCAATGTAATAGTTGCTGTGAGCGTGGTTGGTTGCAAAGTGACCCTTGGCAACGCGCAGGTAAAGATCGCTTCTCTTGGTTTTTATTTTTGTAATGCTTGATGTAGGCATAAAAATCCTCCTTGAGTATGGGGTATAAATATTTTATAACATATATATCAAAAATTCAAGAAAAATATTATTTACCATTGAAAATCAACTTATCATTTTTTAGTTTTATCTGTGTTTCTGTATCTGTAAAGGGCGATCAAAGCCGAAATGATGCCTGCAATCTGAGCAAAAATGGCTGTTGAACCGAGTATGCCATGGTAAATTGTCCATGATGACAGGTTGACAAGCAGCATAAGTCTGATATGTTGCTCTTTTTTCTGGAAAACGGCAAGCATATAGAAAAATGCAGCAAAGGTTGACAGCAAATCAATCGGATTTTTAATACCGATAACTCCGCCTGCAACATAAAGAACAAGAAAAATTATTTTTTCTGCAAGTCCCGGTTCCGTGCCTTTGATTTCGTGCCTGATTGACACAAGAAGCTGAAAAACAGCAACCGTGCAAACTATAACTCCGGAGTTGAATCCGTCGAGCAAAAGAATGTTTGCGGCAGAAAGTATATTGACAAAAACCGAAACAATCAGCATTTGTTTCTTCTTTTTCAGTTGCTGTGTAATAATAACTCCTGCCGTAACCAAAAGTCCGAAAATTTGTGCTATGTAATAACTCATAATTTCCTCCGTTGTTTATTCTGTAAATCAGTAAGCCTGTGAATCGGATTCAATTATTTCATATTATCATAAAATTCACTCAATTACAACGATATATTATTTTTTGTGATAATATTTAAATTCCTTGAAAACTTTGTATAATAATGATATAATATGTATATTATTCACTTGGGAGTGACGAATGATGAAAGAAAACGCAACGATAATTGCTCTTTCGGGTAAAGGCGGAGTGGGCAAAACATCAATTTCCGCCGCCATAGTCAAGCTTTTGGTGCAGGCATATCCCGACAAAAAAATACTTGCGATTGATGCTGACCCTGCAGTCGGTCTTTCAACCGCGCTCGGCATTGATGTCAGGATGACAATTGATGACATACGGAAAGAGATTGTTGAAACCGTTGAGGACGGTCAGACGAGGGCTGCAATTGAGCTTCTCGGCGACGCGAGATATAAGATTTTCGATGCTCTTGTTGAAACAGATGGCTTTGCATTCATCGCTGTCGGCAGACCCGAAAGCGCAGGCTGTTACTGCAAGATAAATACTTATCTCAAAGAAGTAATCAGCATTCTTTCCAATGAATTTGATTATGTTGTCATCGACGGCGAAGCGGGAATTGAACAGATTAACCGCCGTGTTATGGAAAAGGTTTCACACCTTCTTCTCATTACCGATGCAAGCAAGAAAGGCACTCAGGTTATCTCGACAATCAAGAGTGTTGCCGATGAGCTTGTGATGTATAAAAAAATCGGCGCAATCGTCAACAGAATTCCCGATGAAAGCGTAATTCCTTATATCGATACAAACGGCATTCCTGTTTTGTCTTATATACCGACTGATTCAAACCTTGCGATTTACGATATTGAGGGCAAGGATATTACAAAACTGCCCGACGATTCAAATGTTGTTGAGGGCGCAAGAAAAGCTCTTGTTGAAATGGAGATTTTGAAGTGAGAGATTTAAAGTATCTTTATGAGTTTGAAAACCTGCTTCAGGAAGCGAACAACGCTCTTGTTCAGCAGGCAAAAAATGAGGGAGGCATAGCTCTCGGATATACTTGCTACCACATTCCCGAAGTTCTTCTCAATTGCGGAAACTGTTTTTCGGTAAGGCTCCATGCGCCGAGAACGGGTTCGATGGATATCGCAACATACTACATGAGTAACTTTCTTTGCGGTTATTCAAAAGCAATTCTTGAGCGTGCAATCGAAGGCGGATATAATTTTCTCAATGCTCTTCTTGCAAGTGAAACCTGCTCTGAGATGAACAGAGCGGCTGAGCATTTTGAACTGCTCAACCTTGTTGAGAATGATAATTTCTTCCTGACTTTTCTTGATATGCCGTTCAAAATTGCCGACCATACCGTAAAGCATTATGTTACGCAGACGAGAAATAAAATTCTTAACAAAATGACAGAGGTTTACGGCGTTGATACTTCAGATGAAGCACTTCTCAAGGCCGTTGAAGAGCATAATGAGGTTTGCCGTCTGATGACGGAGATAGGGGATTACAGAAAAGAGGATAATCCCCGTATAACAGGGTATGAATATCATATCCTCAGCCTTGTTACATACTGTTGCCCGAAAGCACTGATTCTTCCGAAGCTCCGTGAAACGGCAGAAGAGCTTAAAACAAGAGAACCTGATGCAAAAAAGAATTTCAGGGCAAAAATCGTTGTTGTCGGCTCTGAGATGGATGATCCCGATTTCACCGCGCTTATTGAAGACAGCGGTGCACTTGTTGTTGCCGACAGGTATTGTTTCGGAACAATGCCCGGCAGAGAAGAAATTAAAATTAATCCCGATGAGGATGTTTTGACTCAGATTTGCCTGCATTATCTGAAAACAAGCCAATGTCCCAGATATATGAGCCACGAAAAGGTGCAGGAGCGCAGAGACTATGTCAAGCGTCTTGTTGACGAATACCACGCAGACGGCGTTATGTATGAACAGCTTAAATTCTGTGAATATTGGGGCTATGAAAGAGCACTTGCATCTTATGTTATGAGTGAGGATTACGGAGTGCCCACCGCGGCGGTTGACAGACAGTATACCGCATCCGCTTCGGGTCAGCTTCGTACCCGTGTTCAGGCTTTTGTCGAAAGCCTTGAAATCAAAAAAATCCAGAAGGAAAGGCAGGCGAAGGGAAATGGCTGATCTTGGCAAGCTTTACAGCAAGGACCGCAAGGCAATTCTCAAACACAGAGAATGGCGCGGCTTCAAAGATACGATGTACGATTATTACCGCTGGCTTGTAACGTGGAAAGATATGATCGTTATGGTGCTGAAAGCGCCGATATCAACCGTCAAGGGTCTTTGGCGTTACCGCTGGATGGCATCATATCTTTCAACACCGTCGTTTATCGACAGACACACCGCAGGTCTCAGAGGTGCGCATCTTCGCATTGTTCACCTTCATTTCAATATGATTGTAAAACACGCAACGGGTCTTATTCACACTTCCTTTGTTGCGGATGAAAAAATCAATCCGAAGAATAAGCTTTCGAAGAAGATTGTTCTTACGGACGAAATTATTCCGAATGAAATTTTTTCGGGATTCCCGAATCTTACCGTTATCCCTTTGCAGACAATACCCATTTTCCTCACATCAATGGTTGACCAGCAGATTACTCCGCCTTATCTCGAGGTAACGGAAAGCTTCGGCGTGCCTGCCGATGTCTGTCCGCTTCCGAGTGCCGAGGCAGGCGTTGCCATTGAGGATGATTATCCGAAAATGGGTTGCTGTATGGTTGCGACGAATATGCCCTGTGACGGCTCTGTTATGAACTCAACATTTCTTGACAGACGCCTCAATCTTCCCGTTCATCTTTTTAATATTCCGCTTCGTTATAACGATGAGGATGTGCAGGAATATGCCGTTGAAGAAGTTAAAGAGCTCATTAAGTTCATCGAAGAGCAGACGGGCGAAAAATTTGACTGGGATGTGTTCTTTGAAGCACTAAGAAATTCAAACAAACAGCTTGAATATGAGCTTGAAAAATGGGATATCAACAAAACCCCGTATCCCCAGATGACGGGTGCGGCATTCTGGCTTTACAGAATTTATTACTTCAACCTTTCGGGCGGCGTTGATAAACGATTCCTCAAGGTTGATAAAAAAGTCAACAAGCTGATGCTGAAAGCTTACGAAAAGAAAGCTCCCGTTTCAAAAGAAATGCGCCACCGTGCTGTTGTGTGGAGCTGCCCCGCAAACTACTACACGAGCTTTGCAAATTGGCTTGAAAATTGCTGGGGTATGAA
>JAZNFD010000175.1:0-9380 GCA_045588975.1 Acutalibacteraceae bacterium
CTGCTGAATATCCCGAAGGCATTATTGCTGCTCTCAGAGCTGCAGGTGCAGACGTTGAAGAAATCGATGCTCTTCCCATGGCTGTCGAAGCGGGTACGGCAAAGGCTGTCAACGTTGTGCTTATCGGTGCAATGGCAAAAAATATGCAGTCGGTATCAAAAGAAAAATGGATCGAAGCTCTCAAAGCGAGCGTTCCTCCCAAGTTTCTTGAACTCAATCTCAAGGCATTTGAAATGGGATATAATATCTGAAGAAAAAATCAATAAAAAGGAAGTGTTACCTATGAGCAAGTATTACCAGCCTGAAATTGAAACCGCATCGGTTGAAGAATTAAAGGCTATTCAGAGCGAAAAACTCGTAAAGCAGGTTAAGCATGTTTATGAAAACGTCAAATATTACCGTGATTTGATGGATGAAAAGGGCGTTACACCCGATGATATCAAGTCCATCGATGATTTGCATAAGCTTCCGTTCCTTACCAAGGCAGACCTCAGAGATGCATATCCCTACGGTCTTCTCGGTACAGATCTTAAGGACTGCGTAAGAATTCAGTCAACCAGCGGTACAACAGGACGCCGTGTTGTTGCTTTCTATACTCAGAACGATATCAATCTTTGGGAAGATTGCTGTGCCCGTGCAATTGTTGCCGCAGGCGGCACAGACGGCGATGTTTGTCAGGTTGCATATGGCTACGGTCTTTTCACAGGCGGTGCAGGTCTCAACGGCGGTTCACACAAGGTCGGATGTCTGACTCTTCCTATGTCATCAGGTAACACAGAGCGTCAGATTCAGTTTATGCAGGATCTCCACTCAACAATCATCTGCTGCACACCTTCATATGCAGCTTATATCGGCGAAACTGTCAAAGAAATGGGTCTCACTCCCGATGACCTTGATCTTAAGGCAGGTATTTTCGGCGCAGAGCCCTGGACCGAAGAAATGCGCCGCGATATCGAAAAATCGCTCGGCATCAAGGCGTATGATATCTACGGTCTTACCGAAACAAGCGGCCCGGGCGTATCCTTCCAATGTGAAGAGCAGACCGGTATGCATATCAACGAGGACCACTTCCTTGCCGAAATCATTGACCCCGAAACGGGCGAGGTTCTTCCCGAAGGCTCAAAGGGTGAGCTTGTGTTCACAAGCCTTGATAAGGAAGCATTTCCGCTTCTCAGATACCGCACAAGAGATATCTGCATTCTTTCGAGAAAGAAGTGCTCCTGCGGACGTACATTCATCAAGATGACAAAGCCTATGGGCAGAAGCGACGATATGCTTATCATCCGTGGTGTTAACGTGTTCCCCTCGCAGATCGAAACCGTTCTCATCAAAGAAGGCTATACCTCCAACTATCTTATCGAAGTTGACAGAGAGCACAATACAGACACACTCGACGTTTATGTTGAGCTTACTCCCGAGCAGTTTTCGGATACCGTTAAGGAAATTTCTGCAAGAGAAAAAGCGCTTGCCAACGCAATCAAGATTATGCTCGGCATCAATCCCAAGGTTCATCTTGTTGCTCCCAAGACCATCACAAGAAGTGAAGGTAAGGCAGTAAGAGTTATTGACAAGAGAAAGCTTCACGATTAATCAGAAAGGAGAATAATAATGGCTGTAAAACAGATTTCCGTATTTATTCAGAATAAAAAAGGCAGACTTGCAAAGGTTTCACGTCTTCTTGCGGATAACAATATTTACATCAGAGCACTTTCAATTGCAGACACACAGGATTTCGGCATTCTCCGTCTTATCTGTGAAGATGTTGATAAGGTTAATTCCGTTCTTAAAGATGGCGGATATCTTACAACAATCACCGATGTTCTTGTTGCAAAGGTTAAAGACGATGCGGGTGCTCTTGCAATAATCGCAGAAGCGCTCCGCGATGCAGATATTTCTATCGAGTATGTTTATGAGCTTGCAACAATCGATAATATTGTTTATCTTGTTGTACGTGTTGACGATAATAAGGCTGCTGCTGCCGCACTTGCTGGTGCAGGTATCAAAACAGCAAGCGAAGAAGAAATTTTCAAACTTTAATAAGTATAATACAAAATCTCCCCGCAGAATATTCTGCAGGGAGATTTTGTATATTTACACGTAAACAGGATTTTTTAAATATCATTATAAATTTTTGAAAAATCAAGACCAATGCCAACTAAAAACGTACTTAATAGGTGAAAGCGCTTTTAATATCAGACAAGTGAGGTGAACAACATGGATGATCTGAAAATCATAGAACTCTATTTTGAGAGAGACGAACAGGCAATCAAAGAAACCGATAAAAAATATGGTAAGCTCTGTCACCGTATCGCATACAACATACTTAAAAACAATGAGGATTCTGAAGAATGCGTCAACGATACATATGCAGGAGTGTGGAATGCTGTTCCGCCCACAAGACCTAATAATTTTATGGCTTTTGTCTGCAGAATTGCAAGAAATCTTTCTCTGAAACGTTTAGAGTTTATGAAGCGAGAAAAACGATCTTCGGATGTATTGATATCTATAGAAGAACTTGAAGCGATATTACCGGATGAACGTTATGCTCCGAATGTAACCGATGAAGAAATCGGTAGGCATATCAGCAGATTTCTTCGCAGTCAAAAGCAAGACGTAAGAAATGTATTTATTCGCAAATATTATTTCTTTGATTCAATCGGAGAGATTGCAGAACGCTACTCATTTACCGAAAGCAAGGTGAAAAACATGTTGTTCTATACTCGAAACAAGCTTAAAGAATACCTGATCAAGGAAGGCGTTGAGATATGAAAACACCAAGAGTTGTTAATGCTGTCGGTCATATTGATGATGATCTTATAATTGAAGCATCAAAGCATAAAGAAACAGAAAAAAAGAATTTGCTCGTTAAATGGGTTTCGCTTGCAGCATGCTTTGCTGTGATAATGATAGCGGCTGCAGTTGCAGTTCCGATATTATCCGATGAAGTAAATATTTCTGCTTCTGTTGAAGCAGAAAACACCACATTACCTATAAGCAGCGAAAGTACCGATCCTGATTTTAACAATGAAATCATTAATCCGCCCGTTTCTGCTGAAAACACAAATCCTTCAGTTAACAATGAATATTACACCAATTCTGATGATTACACCGAGAGTATTGATCCTACAATTAACGCCGAAAATACAACGCCCTCATTTGTTGAGAATTCTGGGTACGTAAAACGCTATTTCTATAAAGTTGACGAAGATCCTTTCTCAACATATGACGGAGGCAGAGTTATTTCAGAGGATAAGCTCGGCGATAAAATTTCTGATGTTACCGTAACGGCAGGTTGGGAAACTTGGATTGGCGGAACCCTTGAAAAAACTGTTTCTACTGAAAATCTTCGTGCTGAAGTTTATTCAATAGATGGGATTTCAAATGATATTGCCGTCGCCTTGAAGTTCATCGACAAGGGCGAAGCTGTAACCACTACTCATTATTATGTCATTATGAATTCCGATGCTGATTTAACCGCCGTTGAGGATTATATTATTCCCAGAGCTTTTTACAATAACTTTGGTGAAGAGTAATTAACGACAGACAAAATCTCCCCGCGGAATATTCCGCAGGGAGAAAATTTTTTTATCCGATTATATGATTCTGAATGTCTTGACTTCGAAGGGCTTGATTGCGAATTCGAATTCATCACCGTCAGCGGCAATTTCAGCCTTATCCTCTTCGATCATATTGCATTCATAGACTTTTTCAAATCCGAAGCTCCAGTTGAGAGCAATGTTTCCTCTCTTCTGTTCTTCTTCAACAACTCTGACAATGTAACCCCTGCCGTCCTGAGCTTTCTTGATTGCGTCAATAACAACATTCTTTTCGCTGAGGGTAACGAATGAACCGTCGGTAATGCTGCCTTCAACTGCATCGGCATTGTAAACCGCAACGGGAGGAACGTTGAATGCGAGAGCCATCTGAACGGTATCGTTTCTCCAGTCCTCAGCGTGAGGATGGAACGCATATTTGAATGTGTTGATGCCGTGGTCACCCGTTCTGTCGGGGCAGGTGGGTGCACGCATAAGAGTTATTCTCATGTGGCTGTTGTGAATATCGTAGCCGTACTTGCAGTCGTTGATGATACTGCAGCCGTAGCCGCCTTCGGAAAGGTCAGCCCACTTGTGAGCGGCAACCTCGAATCTTGTGAGGTCGTAAAGCGTATTCCAATGAGTGGGTCTTTTTGTTGCGCCGTGAGCAATGTCGTAGGTTGCATCGGTGTCGATAACGGCAACGTCGAATCCCGCTTTGAGAACCTTGTCGCTTTCGTGCCAGTCAACAGTTGTATCAAATACAACGCTTTCGCCGTTCTGGTAAAGAATAACATCCTGAGTGATTGTTGATTTGTTGAATTTACAGATAACTCTGATAACGCCTCTTACTGCGTTGCATTCAATAACTTCGATGCTGTCTGCCTTGAGTTCCCACATCTTTTTCTGATAGTTGAGTTCGAGATTCCATGCGGTTTCGTGAACACACTTATCAAGCGAGATAGTGAGAATGTTACCTCTGCCGTCAAGGCTTTCGCGGTCGTTGAGCTTATCGTAAATGCTTGTGATAATGCCGTTTTCGTCGAGCTCAACTCTGAGAACCGCATTTTCAAGAAGATTTGCTTCAGCCTCAACGGGTGAATAGATGCATTCGCCTTCCTTGAGAACGAAGGTCTTGCAGCTCATTGCTTCAAGCTCGTCGGGGAGGAAGATGAACTTGCCGTCGACATAAGCGCAGGGGAGTGAAAGACCGTCAGCTGTTGCGATATACATTCCTTCGGGAACGCCTTCAACCTCAATCGGTTCGTAGCTGTTGACGCTTGTAAGATTCCATACGGTGATGCTGTTTTTGTCTGCACTGACCGCGCCCGAAAGAGCCTTGAGTGCGCCGTTATAGATATCTTCACCGATTTTGTTCATTACGGCATAATCCCTGCGGCAATCCTCAAACACTTCGTGGATTGATGAGCCGGGAAGAATGTCATGGAACTGGTTGGTCATAAGGATTCTCCAGCCCTTTTCAATTTCTTCCTTCGGATATTCCTTGCCGAGAAGTTTTTCGGCGAATACGCTGAGCATTTCGCCTCTGGTGAATAGGTATTCGCCCTTACGGTTATTTTTCTTAACGAACGCCTGGCTTGTGAATGTACCTCTGTGGTTTTCATAGAACATTTCGCCGTTCCATACGGGAAGCTCGTCTTCGTGACCTTTGAAGGTTTCAAAGAAATCATCAACGTGGCCGATTTCTGTCTTGGGAAGACCGGGGAAGTTCCGGAGGCGTCTGCCTCTTTCGAGCATTGCTCTTGTCGGTCCGCCGCCGCCGTCACCGTAGCCGTACATACTCATTGCTGTGTTGAGTTCGTTTTTGTTGTTGCACTCATTGTCAACGGTCATAATTTCGTCGACATTGTAGTTGCAGTTGTAGGCGGGGCGCATAAGGTGAGCATAAACTCTGTCGCCGTTGTTGCCCTGCCACATAAACATACTGTAGGGGAACTTGGTTGTATCGTTATAAGAAAGCTTTGATGTGATGAAATTCTGCATTCCGCAGCCGTTGATGATCTGGGGAAGTGCCCATGTGAATCCGAAGCAGTCGGGCAGCCAGTAGGTCTTTGAAACCTTGCCGAATTCTGTTCTGAAGAATTCCGTGCCGTAAAGCACCTGTCTGATGAGAGCTTCGCCCGATGCAATGTTGGTATCAGCCTCAACCCATACGTTGCCGCAGATATCCCACTGACCTGCCGCAACCTTTTCTTTAATCTTTTCGTAGATTTCGGGATAGTTGTCTTTCATCATCTGATAGAGCACAGCCTGGCTCTGTCCGAAGGTCATTTCGGGATAAACATCCATAAGCGAAGTAACGTTCATAAATGTTCTTGCGCTCTTTCGGATGCTTTCCTGAATTCTCCAGAGCCAAGCAACGTCGATGTGGCTGTGACCCGTGAGAATAACCTTGCTCTGAGCCGACCAGTCGATAGAAGCAATTTTTGAAAGATAGTATTTTCTTGCCTCAACGATTGATGCCCTTACTCTTGCCTCGTCAAAATCGTAATCAACCATATGCATACTGTCGTCAACAGCTGCATAAACTTTTGCTTTAATGTGTTCGTCTTTTATGTATTCAAGTGCCTGGAATGCAACCTCAAGGTCAAGATAATAGCCTTCGCATTCGGCATCTGCAACGTAAATGCAGGTTTCGCCGAAACGGCATTCCATATATTTTGCACCGTCCATAGCGGCATCGCAGAAACACATTGAGTCGAGGGTTGCTTCAATTTCAAAGGTAAGCACTTCGCCTGCCTTATGAACGCCGAGTGCAACCTCTGTTCTGTCAGGGATGCTGTCTCTTGATGCGCAACCCGAAATGAAATGACCGTTGCACTTGACGAGTGCTTCACCGCCGACGGCGAATTTTGCTCTGAGCTCAAGACCGTCCATCTCTTCGGGAACGGTTATGCTTGCCTTGAAGAAATGAGCGGAGTCATATGCGGCATACCAGATGTCGCCGTTTTTGATTTCGCCCTTGAAATCTTCCATTTCGTATCTGTCGCCGAGAAACATACCGCGGGTGTATTCCCAGACGTCGATGTTCTTTTTGTAAAGGATGCAGTAATTTTTAAGCTGTTTATACATATCATCCTTGAGAATTTGCGGTTTTATAGTGTGCATATGCACCCTCCTTTAGCTGAATAAAGCGTTAAAAATATATTATCAAATAAGTATAAAAAAATCAATATAATAAATTTAAATTTTGTATCTTTCAATCGTGGCGATAACGGTGTCGAGAAAAGTTTTTCACCGAACGTGTTGACTTTTAAAAACATACTCTGACTTCCGCCTGCGGTGATAACGGTTATGAATGTTCTTTCGTCGGATTTTAAAAGAGTGATGTTCATGCTTACTCTGTTGCCGCCGGAGTAGCTGTAACGCTCGTAAACACGCACTGCACAAATCATGTTTTGTGTGCAGAAGTCACTTTTATCTTCGAGCGTTGCCGATGCACTGTTGCTCATTACGGCATCATCTACAGCTTCAAGTATTTCAAAAAAATCACCGTGAAGTTCAGCTTCGTATTTTGCCATTTTCTCATCTCCTTTTTTTAAATATATCTTATTTTCAGTGCATTGTAAAGTGAAATGCTGATAATTGACGAAAAACCCCCGGGATTTTACCCGGGGGTGCAATCAGATTTTCTTTTTCATAAGACCGTGCTTGTTGCAGTAAATATAGAGATATCCTCTGCCGCGGAGTTGAAGGCGTGTTTCCGCATTGCCCTCGGGATAGAATTTGACAAACTGAACTCTGTCCGATGTCAGGTGGGCGATGAACGAAATGAAATGAGTTTTTGTCATTTCGTGCCTGACTGTGATGAAATTTTCGTCTTCAACTTTTTCAACGGTTATTTCGTGCGCTTCATCGACATCCTCTGCTTCAAGCGGAGAAAGAGTGATTCCGCAGCAGCTTATGACCGTATCTCCTGTTGTGCGGATAATATTTCCGCATACCGGGCAGACATAAAATTTTGAACGAAGTATATTTGATGAAACATTTTTATTGGTTACCGTGTCGCCTGAAATCAGTTCCGTAACGGAAACACCGAGTGCTTTTGCGAGCGGCTCGATCAGAGTTATATCGGGCAGACCTTTTGTGGTTTCCCATTTTGAAACAGCCTTGCTGCTGACTCCGATTTCTTCTGCAAGCTGTAACTGAGTCATCCCTTTTGCTTCACGCAAACGTCTGATTGTTGTGCTTGTAATGTAATTGTCCATAGCAGTTTCTCCTTTATATGACATCTATTATATATCATATTTACGAAACTTACAATCTACGCTGCGTTGAACGGCAGATACATATTTACTGATTTATTCTGTGGGAAGACCTTCCTTATCGTACATACAAGCGGCTTCAAGCATAATTTCGATGCCCGCTTCGATTGCTTCGGGAACAAGGCGGCTTGCATCGTCAAGTCTTGTGTGATAGTAACGGGGAGGGGTGGGGTCCATAGCGGCAAATCCTGTTGCGGGTATGCCCTTCTGGGTGAATGCTGCGGCATCGCAAGCGCCGATGTAGATTGATTCGAATTTAAGTTCATAACCGCAGTTTTTGCCTGCGTTCTGAACAAGATGCTTTGCACCCCAATGATGTTTGAGAGTACCGCTGAGGTCTCTGTCATAAACCGCCATAGTGTCAAGATCACGGAATGTGTCGGCACCGATGACGCAGGTTTCTATTTCTTTGAGCTCTTTTTCATGAGCATCAACATAAGCCTTTGCGCCTCTGAGACCCGATTCCTCTGAACCTGAGCAGATAACAACAAGCTCTGTGTTTTCGAGTCTGGTGTCTGTATCAGCCATAGCCTTTGCAACTGCCATTGCAACGTAGCAGCCTGTGAGGTTGTCGTTTGCGCCGGGAACGCTCTTGAACGGATTCTGGAAAAGAAGGAATGCAAGCTGGAACGGAATGAAAATACAGCCTACAACGAAGCCGAGAATCATAAGCCATCTGGGTTCGGCAGCTTCAAGAGCGCCGCTTGTGCCGGCACAGATGATGCCGATGATTGCAATGATAAGGTCAGCAACCAGACCGACAACAGCAGGAATAAGCACGCATTTCATACCTACGCCGCCGAGGAGATAGTTAAGAGTCCACTCAAACTGGCTGTCTGCATGACCGACGATGATAAAACGCTTCTTGGTTTCGCCCTGAGGTGCTCTTTTTGCGATAACGTTGTGGCTCGGATGTGCCTTGAAAAGAGGATCGATGAATCGTTTGTACATAACGAATTCAAGAAGAAGAGGGATAAATCCGAGAACAACAAGAATAAGAGAGATAACGGGATTTGCAAAAGCATATGTAAATACGCTTGCAATCGCGCAGGCAACGGTAAAGGGGATGAATCCCATAAAAGCCTGACGGTGAACCTTGAATTCTTCGATGCTTACTTCATCGCAGTATTTTTCGAGGTCTTTTGCCATAAGCTTCTGAGCCTTGAGCTCTTCGGGTGAGCCGGGCTTTCTGGGACCGATTTCGTTGCAGATTCTTGTGATGTTTTTTACAGCATATTTTCCGAGCTTTTTAATGTCAAAGCCGTTGCTGTATTCAAGTGCGGTTTTCATTTTGAGATTCCTCCAACCTTATATAATATTAATAAAATAACATAAAATTACACAAAAATCAATATAGATTATCTGTGTTTTTGTTGCGATTTGTAACGTTAAAAAGAAAAACAGCAGGAAAATCCTGCTGTTGATTATAAACTGTATACTCCCGATTGCATAACCGCGTATTCAACATCTTTTACCCTGAAATATCTGACCACGGGTTCATTGAAAATGCAGTAGTCCGCAACTGTATAGTTGTTGAGGCAGATTGTTCTGATTTTGTATG
>JAZNFD010000176.1:0-2464 GCA_045588975.1 Acutalibacteraceae bacterium
TATATCTTCTCTATCAACGGAATCATCGAGCTTTTTAAAAATTTCTTTCAGAACGGCCCTTCTGTCGTCTTCGCTCATAACCTGAAATTTCTTCGGGAGCAAGATTTTCTCGCCGTCATCCTGAAGAATCTTCAGACACAAAGCGTGATATGTATATATTGATACAAAAGATGCTTTTTCTCCGATAACCTTTTTGAGGCGGTCCTTCAGTTCATATGCCGCCTTTCTTGTGAAGGTGATGCAAAGGATATTTGACGGGTCAATACCGCAATCGTTAACAAGGTATCCTACCCTGCATACCGTGACATTGGTTTTCCCCGAGCCGGGACCGGCGACAATGCGCACGGCCCCTTCGGTATTGATAACAGCTTCATACTGACCCTGATTCAAGAAAGTTAAATTTGACGTAATGTTTTTCTCCTTTATTTTAATTATTATCCGTAACTTCAGTGCGTTTTATATAGCCTCTGCCTGCCAACGAAAATCCGGGTATGCCGTTTTTTATATCGTTATAAATATTTCTGTGCTCAACACCCAAAGCTTCTGCCATTTTTCCAATACTTACCAAACCCTCTTGGTTTTTAAGGGCTTCAAAAGCATCCGAATACTTCTCCCAACGAAGTTCCTTTTTAGTTTTCTTCTTGACAAAATTATTTTGTGAATCGGTTTCATCTTCTTTAAAATGCAGTCCATCTTTGAAGGTGACATAGAATGGCTCTTTTGATGGGAATGCTCTTAAAACCATTTCCACCTTTTCACGAATTCCGCCAAGTATTTTGCTTTTCCCGTTTGGAGAAAGGCCTATAATACCGTCAGAAAATCTTGCAAAGACATTTGAACCGCATGCACGTTCAATAATATTCTTCCTGACATTGCCGTTCTTTCCTTCATGATGGATTATCAATACTGCCGCACCTGTTTTATGAATAAGATAATCAACCTGTCTCATAAATGCACCGACATCCTTGGCACTGTTTTCATCGCCGTCAAAAACGCAATAAAATGAATCTATAACAATAAGATTAAACTTCCCGTATTCAATCTGTTCTGCAAGTTCAAGCAAAAGATCTGAGGCGTTTTCTCTGAAATCGGCATAAGGATCATAAAATTTAATTTTGTCACAGATTTCTTTACTGATGCCTCTTTGCTCTGCAACCAGATATAAACGCTCTGCAACATCTCGAAGTCCTGTTTCGCAGTCAATATACAAGACTTCTCCCTGCTTGCATTTGAATCCGAGTATATCTGTGCCTGAAGCAACTCCCAAACAAAGATTTAAACCAAAGAAGGTTTTGCCTGTCTTGGGCGGCGCTACCAGAAGAAGTTTCTTTGACGGTCTGAGAATGCCTTCGATAAGGAAGTCATTAATTACCGGGATTTTCACAAAAATCTCTGAAGAAGTAAGAAACTCAAGTTTTCTTGTTTTAGAAGATTGCAGCAATCCTGTCGTTCTTTTTGAATTGAACTGCATTGCAATATTATCAAATGTAATATAGTTTTCCTCAGGATTGAAGGAAGCCCAGATTTCCGCGCATCTGTTATTACGAGGATTGCCTGCATCCTGATTTGCCCAAGCTTCCCAAAGTTCCTGTGTCATGCCGCAAGAACGAATTGCATAGCAAATATTTCTGAAATCATCAAACTCCATATCTGCGGGGTTGAATTTGGCAAGCTGTTCTACAACGTACTTTACGATATCTGCTTTGTTATTGTTCATAATTTAAAATTCCTTTCAATTGATATTAGATTTAATGAATTTTTCGACAACATTGATCGTCTTAACCGTTACTTTTTTCTGAGCAAGGCGGCAGCCTGCTCTTGTTCCTACCGTGTTTCTTGAACTTGGTTCCATACCAATCGGGAAATCAATTGCATTAAAGTAGCTGTTTGCAAGTCTGCTTCCGGCGGGCATGGGGCAGTTGATAACTATATCACCATCCTTATGAAAAATTTTTAAACGAAGCTCAATGCAAAGATATGTTCCACCTGTGTAGGAATTATTACGCCCTGAATAGTTGAAACCGATTGTTTCAAATTCGTAATATCCCGGAGGTAAAAGGAAAAACTCGGTTTCTTCTGCACTGCCGTTCCATATAAATGGAGCATCGGGAACGTCCTGTTTGGATGAAATTGAATTATTGATTGTCATAAAATTTCCCTTTCATTTTGTTGTAATTTGTTTTGATGACGTTTAAATTGCGTAACTGATTTAATCAGCTCCTTTCCGATGTATTGTTAGTTGCGTTGTAAATTGCTTTGCCGTTCATCGCCACCTTTTTCCGTGAAACTTGTTTTGAACACCATTTGATTTTTGTGTTGACAAATAAATCTAGCTAATGTTTGTCAAGTCCAAATTTTGCGATGTTGCTCCTAAAAAAAGGGCGCAGAAAGTTAACCCACCAGATTGCGGGCTTTAAAAATTTGTGTATAATGAAAGAGATCTACCTGTAGAGTTCCATTGCTC
>JAZNFD010000177.1:0-3733 GCA_045588975.1 Acutalibacteraceae bacterium
AGTTTGAAGGCAAAATAACCCTGCTCAGGGGAATTGAAATGGGTCAGCCTACCTATGATTTGCCATTAACTGAAAAATCGCTTGCACGATATGATTATGATTTTGTTATAGGCTCAATCCATAATCTGAGGGGAATGCCCGATTTCGGCGACCTTGATTATCCTGATCTTTCTCAGGCGGAAATCTATGCTCTTTTTGATAAATATTTTGAAGAAGAGCTTATTCTTGCGAAGTGGAACGGATTCGATACTCTTGCGCACCTCACATATCCTATGCGATATATTGTTCAGGCGGGCAGAAACGAGGTTGATCTCAGCCGCTATGACGAAATAACCGATGAGATTTTCAAGACTCTCATTGCAAACGGCAAAGCCCTCGAAATCAACACAAGCGGTCTCCGCCAGCCGATCGGCAAAACAATGCCTACGGAGAATTATGTACGCCGTTTCAGAGAACTCGGCGGTGAATATCTCACTCTCGGCTCTGATGCTCATTTCACCGAGCATACGGGCGCAGGTATCGACGAAGGCTACGCCATTGCGGAAAGATGCGGATTTGAATACGTAACATATTTCAAGAATCGCAAACCCGTTCAGGTGAAGATTGAGAAATAAACATTAAAGGCAGGTGTAAAAAATGAAAAGAATTATTGCGACTATTCTCTCGGCAATGGTAGGACTTTTCGGTTACACAATAGTTGACACAGCGATTGAAGCGAGGGTTTCTAGCCTTGAAAACCGCGTTGCTTATCTTGAAGGCGTGGTTGAGGAATATCATAAAAAAGAAGCTGGTTTTCCAGAGACAGATGCTCCAGAAATTGATGATGAAATGACAAAGACTGAATTCGTTGCTTTCCTTAATGCTGAAACAGCTAAGGCGGCAAACGGCTCATACAATTTCAACAGGACTTGCAGTTACACAGAACCCATCGACGTTGGTAACGCAACAGATGCTCTTAACTCTGTTATCAGAATGATCGACAAGAACTCAGACCTCAACTCAGTTGTCGGCGGTTTCCTCGGTATAGGCACAAAGACAGGTGCGTATCCCAAGGACGGTCTTGATGATAACTACAAACTCAAGGCAACAACTCTCAAGGAATCAGACGTTCAGAACTTCACAGCAAAAGACGCCGTTTACAGCTTCACTCTTGCTAATGCTGCAAATCCCAAGAAGACAGGCACAACTCCCTTCCACAGATTCACAAACGACTTCATCACACACGAAGAAGTTGACTCAAGCATTAAGGATACAGCAGGCAGCCTTATTAAGCTCAACAGCACAGATGTAGACTACACAAACATAAAGGTTTCAGTTACAGTTGAAAACGACAAGATTACAACAATCAAGTATCAGTATGATTTTGCTGCAACTCTTCAGGTTAAGATCCTTGTTGGTAATGTTAACGGCGATGGCGCTGCTAAGCTTACAACAACATACTCAAACATTGAGTATTAATCAATACCACATAAAAAACCTGCCAAAGCATTTGCCTTGGCAGGTTGATTTTTTAACCCACAAATTTGATTGTAAGAATCTTTTTGCCCGTGATTTCGAAATCAACAAATCCGTCTGCATCCATAGCGAGAGGAGCTGAATCGAGTTCTTCGAGAGTAACAAGCTTGACTTCTTTCCACTTCTTGCCCGAATATGCGGGAAGCTCGAACTCTGCTATCTGTCTTTCGACGGGTGACTGTGCCTTTTCGATGGGAGCTATGCCGCCGTTGAGACGGATCTTATTCTTGACTGTCTTGTCCGAGGGATTGAAGAGTCTGATAACATAGCCTTCGCCGTCTTCGCTCTTCTTGATTGCGCTGACGTTGAGGTTCTCTTCGCCGAGCTCAAGGAATGAATGAGTGAGAGCGTTTTTGCCGTGTGCGGTGGGAGCAAGCTGAGCTGCGGTGCAGTAGAGGTTAAAGCGTTCGCTTTCCTGCCATACGTTGCCATCTTCCCAGTCGCCCTTGTGAGGCATGAATGCGTAGCGGAATGTGTTGACACCAATGCACTGTGAGCCCTTATCCCAGTCGCTGTAGTTCTGCATATCGGAGGTAACACAGATGCGCAGGGGATATGCACGGATGAGTGAAAGATAAAGCGTGTTGCACTCGTCATCCGCTGCTTCGTATGCCTTAAGACCTGTGTTGAGAAGCGCAGCGCCGTTTACTCCGTCTGTGAGATCAACGAAGGAGTTCATGGGATGCTCTGTCATCGGAATTTCATCATAAAGTGAGTAGTCGGGCTTTGCGATGGGACGTTTTACAACGTCGAACTGACCCTGTGCATATGAGAATTCCGAATTGATATTGGTCGGGAATGCAACCTGAAGATAATGGTCCTCGCAACGGTTGTTGATTGTTGTTTCGATTTCAACGAATCTTGCACCCTTGCGGAGAGTAATAACGTTGTCGATATCAACGGGAAGCTTGTGTTCGCTTCTTGACTTTTCATCGAATGATCTCTTTTCGGGAAGCATCCAGCGCATTGAAACCTTGTATGCGGTTTCGAATTCGCCGTCACGGAGAAGAGTGATTGTTGCCTTTTCGCCGAGAGTGGTGAAAATCTCATTGAACTCGGGAACAAAATGCTCCCAGGGATTGCCGATTTCGCCGCCATCCTTGAAATAGCCGAGGTTTTCGTAAACCTTGCCTGTTTCCTTGTCAACAACATTGTAGGTACCGTTGTTGTTGATTGTAACACGGAGGAATTCGTTCTCCATAACGTGATTTGTCTTGAGAAGAGTAACGGGAGTGGTTGCTCTTACATTATAAGTGGGGCGCATCTTGTAGGTTTTGTAACCCATTGCGGGGATATTCTTGACCTCAACTGCGATAAGACGCTGTCTGGTATGAAGAACGTTTGCTGTGTCGTTGGGATTCTGGATAATCTGTGCGTTGTTGTCGTTTGAGGAAATAACCTGATACTTGAGAGCGTTGCCGTCTTCGTCAAGAAGCTCGAAAGTGCCTGTATTCCATTCAGCGGGAATTTCGACTCTGAGATTGACGGTTTCGGTTCTCTTGAAGGGAGCGGGGTTGAATACTACAACCGCCGCATCGTCACGGCTGAATGAGCGAAGGTCGATATCGCCTGCGATATCCATGAATGCACGCTCGAATACGCAGCTTGAAAGCTCTCTTGACTGTCTGTAGCGTGACATAACATCTTCATAAACAACATCTCTGCCGCATGAGCCGATGCTGTCGTGGCCGTGGTTCTGGAGAAGATAGTTATATGAAAGGTCGATGAAGTTCTGAGGATAGGGAGCGCCTGCAAGAGAAGCAAAAACCGCGAAAGGCTCTGCATAGTTTATGAGTCTTCTTTCGGTGTCAAAGTTTTCCTGCTTGATATATGTTCTTGCAGAGAGAATCCAGCCGCAGAGAATGCTTACGCTGCCCTTGGTGTACGGATCACGCATTTCGCCCTTGAGAACGGGCGAATCGGGGTCGAAGTTATCGATGATGCCCTGCTCCATTTCACGGAGTGTGCTGTGGAAAACATCCGCATCGGGGAGAGCATCGTTGAGGTCTTTGATGAGCTGAACTTCACGTGCATCGGGGCAGGATGAGTCGTGACCTGCCGACCAGAAACGGTGCTGAGTTGTCCAGTCGTTATTCTGTTCCTCAACAGCCTGTTCTGCTCTTGCCTGAAGGTTTTCTTTGTGATATTCATAGAACGGATGTGTGTACTGATAATCAAGCTTCCAGTCACGGTCAATCAGCTTGAAAACGCCGTTGTT
>JAZNFD010000178.1:0-4508 GCA_045588975.1 Acutalibacteraceae bacterium
AGATTCATATAGAAAAGAAGATTCCGTTTGCGGCAGGTCTTGCGGGCGGAAGTGCCGATGCGGCAGCGGTGCTTGTTGCACTCAACGAAATGTACGGGAACTTTTTGGCTCAGACCTCACTTCTCAAAATCGGTCTTTCAATCGGAAGCGACGTGCCTTTCTGTATTTGCGGAGGCACAAGTCTTTCTCAGAATACGGGAGGAGTTCTTTCTCCGCTTGAGCCTCTCAAGGATTGCTTTATAGTGCTTGCAAAGCCCGAGTGCGGCGTTTCGACAGCCGAGGCATATTCTGCGGCGGATAACGCACAGCTTTACCATCCCGACTGCATGAGAATGCTTGATTCGTGCGAAAAGGGCGATTTTGACGGGATATGCAAGTATGCAGGCAATGTTTTTGAGCAGGTAATCGAAGTGGCGGACAGAGTCGAATATAAGCGGATTATGCGGAATAACGGTGCATCTCTTTGTCAGATGAGCGGAAGCGGACCTACCGTGTTTGCGTTGTTTGATGATAAAGAAAACGCTGAGAAGTGCGCTGAAGAATTAAGAGAAATCTGTAAAAACGTTTATGTGACAGTGCCTGTTGCTCACGGAGTTATAACCGAAAGGTCGGCTGAATAAATGACGGTAATAGAATTTTTTGACCGTGAATCCGCTGTTGAAAATATTGCGAGTGCTCTGGTGTGTAAACCTGATAAGGTTGTGTTTATAGGCGGCAATGCCAAGAGAATGAAACGAAGTGTCGAAAACTATAAAGCGGTTCTGGATGCAAGGGGAATAAACATTGATTTTTCTTTTGTATCGGTAAGCAGAAATAATCTTCAGGCAATAATAACCGCCATAGACAAAGTCGTTACTGAAAACACGGGTTGCAGCATTGATATCAGCGGAGGCGATGAGCTTTTTCTTGTTGCGGTCGGTGTGATTCTTGAAAAATACAAGGATAAGGTTGAAATACATCGGTTTGATATAAATAACAACAATTTCAGAGATTGCGATTCCGATGGCTGTGTGCTTAAAACATCTTTGATCGAACTTGGGATTGACGAGAATATCAGAATTTACGGCGGCAGAGTTATCTATACGGAAGAAAAGGCAAATTCGACTTTCAACTGGGATTTCAACGGTGAATTCAGAGCAGATGTCAAAGCAATGTGGAATATATGCCGTAAGGATGTTAAGGCATGGAATGCCCGTACAAATATTATTGCGAGAATATGCAATAAGTTTCTTGATGAGTCCGCTCTCAGTCTTTCTTTCAGAGCCGATGAAATGAAGGGTGCGAACGAATTTTTTCTTGACCTTGAGAAATGCGGCGTTTTAAAAAATCTTGAGATAGGAAACCGAATATCTTTTGCTTTCAAAAACAGGGATATAGTCAGATGTCTGACAAAAGCGGGTCAGCTTCTTGAGCTTATTACAGCCGTTACGGCTATGGAACTTAACGATAACGGAACACCTCTCTACAACGACGTCAAAACAGGAGTTTATATTGATTGGGACGGCGTGGTCAGCGATGACGGGCGCGCCGATGTTGAAAACGAAATGGATGTCATTCTTATGAAAGGAATGATGCCTGTGTTCGTTTCGTGCAAAAACGGAGAGGTTGGCTCGGATGAGCTTTATAAGCTTTCAGTTGTTTCCGAGAGATTCGGCGGAAAATATGTGAAAAAAGTTCTTGTCACAACTCAGCTTGATGAAATGGGTTATAAGGCAGAATATATCAGAGCAAGAGCAAAAGATATGGGTATCAGAGTGGTTGAAAATGCTGATGCCATGAGTCAAAAAGAGCTTTGCGATGCGGTAGCAAAGTTTTGCGTGAAATAAAAAGCGGTACGGTTCATTTTGAAATGAGCCGTACCGTGATTTTTTAATTTTTTTTCTTTCTGAAACGTATAAGACCGATAATGATAGAAATAAGGTTGAAAACTTCCGTGACAACTCCCGAATATGAGCTGCAGATAACGTTGTATATAAGCCACATCAGAGAGGTCGGCATCGTCAGCGCACGGAGCTGCTGAGTGTGCGGATTCCACATGACAAAAGACGAAATCATCATTGCAGCCATCGGGAGAAGAGATGCGGGACTTGTGTATGTCAGCAGACCGCCTGCACCTGCAAGCAGCGAAAATATGATCGGGCATGCAATGGTGTCAACAAGCTTTGATTTGCCTCTGAATGAAAATGCTATTGATCTTGTCATGCCGACAAGATTGCCGATCATTCCTTCGTATGCGCCGAGCATGAAATACTGAACGGCAAAGAGCAATCCCGAGCAAGCTTGCATAATAACGATTTTTTTGTGTGTTTTCTGCTGGAAAGAAAGCAACAGGATTGCTGCTGCAAGGAATCCGATGCATTGCGAAACAATGAATGTTGCATCTTTTCCCGAAAAATAATTTTTTATAAAATCCATAACAACCTCATTATATCATCTTTTTTTACATACAGAACAGATATATCCGTTTTCAATACTGAAAAAGAATAATTCATATCTGCTGTCCGAGCAGATAATGTCGTCTTGTGTGATTCTGAATGAAACATTTTTTATATCCGATCCAAGTCCCGTACCGATGCATTTGAAGTAGGCTTCCTTAAGAGTCCATATCTCAAAAAAGCCGTTCTCTTCTGAACGGATATATTTAAGTTCTTCCTCGGTTGCGAATCTTTCGGCAGCTTTCGGGTTGAACGGTTTTATTTTTTCAATGTCAATTCCGATTTCTTCGTCAGAAACGCAACAGATAACCATATCGGCGCTGTGGCTTACGCTGAAATATGCATTAACATTATCTGCATACGGTTTGCCGTGTTTGTTTTTTGAAAATATGATTTCTTCCGGTGCAATGCCGCAGAATTCAGAAATTGCTTTTTTGCAAAGAAAGTCCGATGCGATTTTCAGACTCTTTTGCTTTTTGTTCACAATACGGGATACTTCGCTTTGGCGTTCTTTGCTCATTGCATCAAACCAAACATCAAACTCGCTCTGAGTAACGTCCGATATGTTGCATTTGTATATTTTCATTTTTTTGCCTTTCAAGAAAAAAGCCGACAGATTTACCGTCGGCAGATTATATTAAAGTTCAAAGATTCCGACAACCTTAACCATAAACAGCGAAACGCAGATGCCTACGATGAATCCGCCGATGATTTCGGGAATTGTGTGACCTTCAACTTTTTTGACATCGGGCACATCGTTGCCGCAAACCTTGTCCTGAAGGCGGTTGAATGCATCTGTCAGTCTGCTTATCGGAAGTCTGACCTTGAATGCGTCAAACATTGTTATGAATGCAAAAACACCGCAGGCTGCAAAAACGTCGGAAGTGAATCCGCTGCGCAGACCGACGCAGCCGCAAAGAGCAATAACCGTTGCCGTATGTGAACTGGGCATACCGCCAAGCTTGAAGAGAGTTTCAAGAGTGACTTTTTTTCGCTTGAGACCTTTCCTCTTTGCGTTGTAATATTTTACAAGATTAATTATAACCTTAATAAGCTGTGCAATAAACCATGAAATAAGACATACTAAAAATATTCTCATTGATTAACTCCTTTGGGTGATGTTTAGATAATTTTACACTACTGACTGAAAAAAAGCAAGCTTTTTGTTGAAATTTAGATTTATATAGTGATAGAATAAGACAGAAAGGTTGCGGAATATACCGTAATCTGAAACGGGGGTTAAATCTTGAACAACAAGCAGATCAAAAAAAACAGCAGTCTGATAAAAGAATATGAAACTGTTAAAGAAATTGTCGTTACAGGCACTGAAGCCGGCGGTGATAAAAGACAGTTTGTTTTTCTCGATAAAAACAAAAAAGAATGCGAACGCAGTTTCAATCAGACGTGGGATGAAATGAGCGCGCTCGGAACTTTCTTTTCAAAGAACGGTCTGAACGGCGGTAAAAAAATATCCATTATCGGTGAAAACTGCTTTGAGTGGATGATAACATATTATGCAACTCTTGTCGGCGGCAACATAACGGTTCCGATGGATTGCAAACTTCCTGCGGACGATCTTGCGGATCAGCTTATCCGTTGCGGCAGCGATGCACTTGTTTATACATCCAAATTCGAAGGAATGGTTGAAGCTTTCAAAGCGAATCACGATATGCCCGAAATGCTTTATTTCAACATCAGCAATGATTATGAAGCTTTTCTTGCAGAGGGTAAGGCTGCGATTGAAGCGGGGGACACCTCTTTTGAGGATGCGCAAGTGAAACCCGATGACCTCGCTTGCATTGCATATACTTCAGGAACAACCGCCAAGAGCAAGGGCGTAATGCTTACTCACCGAAACATTGCAAGCAATTGCTCATCCGCTTGCCGTGCTCACACGGGAAGGCACGCAATCGGATTTCTTCCTCTTAACCATACATATGCCTGGGTCAGCGCTCTGTTTTCATCTTACATTCTCACCGAGTGGGGATATCTGTGTGACGGCATAGGCAACATTCAGGGCGATCTCAAAAAGTATCAGCCTTATAATTTCTCTGGCGTTCCTCTTGTTGTCGA
>JAZNFD010000179.1:0-6412 GCA_045588975.1 Acutalibacteraceae bacterium
AGAGGTGATGATATGAAAAAATTTTGCTTGATTTTATTAGCAATTGTTTTGGGAATTTGTTTATTAGTGTCTATTATGTTTTTTGGATTTTTATATTCTCATCAAAACTCAGTGATTTCTTCTTTGCCTGATTATGAAAGCAAAGAATTTTTTACTTCCAGTGGTTTTCAGGATTATACTGATTATGCTAAATATATTTATGACAACATAACAATTGAAGACCTTAAATCTTCAGAATATTTTACAATAACAACCGCTGATGATGTTGAAGAAATCCTTTTACATATTAACGATTTTGAAGCATGGGTTGAAGCTTGTGGAGGAGAACTCAAGGAAAACTATGACTTTGATAAAGCCATTGTAACAGAGGGAGATTTCTTTTATATCGAAACTAAAGACGGCAAACCAATCGGTCAAGGAACATACGGTAAATTTGATAATTATTCTGCTTATTATTTTGATGTTGACGCACAAATTCTATATTATTTTCATAACAATATTTGATATTGAACCCCATAGAAGTAATAGCTTCTGTGGGGTTTTTCTTGTGTTTTCAGTCACCGCAAAGTATATCCGAAATTCACTTTCGACGACAAAAAGACAACGATAAACCGAGCAAAAATAATCCGAAGACTTCACCAATCGGTAAAAGTTTCGGATTATTTGTTTTTTGTTATAACGAAATATTAAAATTCCGTATGCTCATTCGGTAAAATGCAGTATTATGTGGAAAATTTTTCAACAAACTCTATGATAGGTGTATTGTCGTCCAGCCCGTGGGGATGGTGTGCACAGTTTGCTTTGCCGATGGAAACAATTATTCCGCCGTTTTTCCGATAATACTTTTCAAGAACAGCTCCGTTTTCTTCGTAAGGAACAATGTTATCGGAATCTCCGTACAACAGTATAATGGGGATTCTGTTCTCCAGAAGCAATTGCATTTTATCAATGGGATGCTCTCTGTAACAGATAAGCTGCGACAAATCCATGCCGGTCGCTTCTGTAAATTCCGGCAGCATTTCATTATTTGCTTTTCCAAAGCCGGCAGGGCACGAAAGGAGATTCATTACCGGCGCATCCAGATAAAGAGCCGAAACACATTCCGGGTATTTTGCTGCGAATTTGCTTGCTATCAGTCCACCGCAGCTCATGCCGACGGGAACGCATTTTTTATATAAGCCGTATTCTTCCGATAAATATGCGGCAAAACGCTTTTTTAAATCAAGGTCTTCATCAAGACACCAACGGGTAATATTTTTTATAAAGGCAAGATGCCAACCCTTTTTCACCATTTCAATTTCAAATTCCGGAAAAGCGTCGAAATATTCAGTTTTTAACAACCAGTTTTTGTTTTCGTTTGCATTTTCGGGAAAAACAAGAACAGCTTCTCTTCCTTCAAACAGAAAATCAAGTCGCTTAAAACCATTCCAGATTGATTCAGTCATTCGACTACCGCCTTTATTGAATCATTGCTCATTTTTTGATATTCTTTCGTTTTCAGCTTTGTTTTTGTTACAATAATCGTTCCTGCAAATTGGAATTCAATAACCTGACAATCTTCCGCAATCATTCCGGACACCGTATTTATATGTGTTTTTCAATAACTTTCTGTAATTCTTCTTTAATAATCTGATGTCCTTCGATAGTGGGATGAATGCCGTCAGCGGTCCAATAACCTGTGTTGCCGTCAGCGGATAATTCATCAAATCTGTTCTGAAGCGGAACAAAATCAAAATCATATTTTTCTGCAATTTGCTTTGATATTTCAGCCATTTTTCTCACTTCGGAATTAAACTCATTCCATAATTCTTTTGTGCAGGAGCCTTTTAAGATAAAAGGTTCTAAAATTATAATTTTAATTTCAGGCAAGCTTTCTTTGATTTCATCGATAAGCATCTCATAAATCATTCTGAATTTTTTGGGGCTGACACCGCAGTTCATAGTAAGTTCGTGAGAAACATCGTTGACACCTATGAGAATTGACATATAATCGGGTTTTAAATTTATTATATCTTCCTTAATTCTCGCATAAACGTCGGTGATTCTGTCTCCGCTTTTGCCGCGATTGATAAATTTGATTTTATCTTTGTGGTTCTTTTCAATTTCAGAAGCAAGAAAAAACGCATATCCGCAGCCTAAGCCGGAATTGATCTGTTCCTCATCATCTCTGTTTGCATCTGTTATTGAATCACCCTGAAACAAAAATGTTTTCATATTTATCTCTCCATATATTTTGCGGACCCCAATATACAGAGTCCGCAATTAAAAATTATTTAACAATAAACTGTGAATCTGCGATTTCCGCAATTTCTTCAGCTGTTGTAGCCTTATTCATCTTATCTGCAACCTTGCTTCTTCTTTCGCGAAGTTCGGCGTACATAAGATTACGCTTTTCTGCCGTAATGGGATAGAAAAGCTTGGGAATGATACCGAGAGCACCCGTGATGATGGGAACGCCTGTACCGAGAGCGAAAATCCACCATTTTGTTCTGTCGGTCTGCGTTCCGACAGTAGCTCCCTGAACATAACCGATACCTTTAAGAACGAGGCTGTTGATACTGCCCATAACAGCCATCTGAAGCTTTGCGATTGTTGTTTGTGCAACGCCTATCATAGCCTCTGCACGGTAGCCGTTTTTCCATTCGCAGTAGTCCATTGACTCGTTGCTGATTTCTGCGGGAATAACTCGTCTTAAGCCGTAGATACACATCTCGAAGATTTCTTCAATACCCATCATTGGCAAAATAATATGCTTTTTCTGGAAGTTGTTGTTGATTGAACCAATGCCGAAAACAATCATCCACAGCATATCAGTCCAGGCATCTTCGAAAATCCACAGAGCTTTTGTTGAAAATCTCTTTCTGAGTGGCTCAACGAAGCTGTAGCTGATAAACTTAACCGGGAAAGCGGGAATACCGACAATGGTTTTCCAGGTGATAGAGCCGATAACGTCAATATAGAAGTTCGTTCGGCTTGTGCCGACTGCGAAACCGTTAAGGAATGATGAAAGTACCTGAATAAACATAGGTTTGTTTGTGATGATAGCCTTCAATCCCTGAATTACACTCGGTTTTTTGATTGTCTGGGCAACTCTTTCTCTTGTGGTGAGGAAGAAATAAAGACAGAATGCAGCGCCGAGAACTGCAAATGAAACACCGAAGCCTGCGAAAAGCTTGGGAAGCTTGACCTTAATCTTGTTGTTGATTATGAGGTCATAGATAATACCGAAAATCTGCTTCGGAACATCTTCAACAAAGTGCGACATAAGGTTCGCCGTTGCAATAAGCCTCGAACGGTCTAATGGCTCGGGTGTTATCGTGGAGCCGAAGCCCGCACGGGAAATAGCGGTGAAGGTGTTGGCGGTTTCTGTGATGATTGACATTGCAAAATAGAATATCCATTTGGGAAGGTAATCTCCCGGTGTATCGGGGAAGATAAAGGGAATCAGCCAATACCATAATCCCAAAATAGTGAGGGGAAGCTGACCGAGAAGAAGGTATGGTCTGAATTTACCCCAGCGTGTTCTGGTCTTTTCAACGATAACGCCGATAAATGTGTCGTTGAAGGTATCCCAGACGGTTGCAACAATGTTCTGGATTGCAAGATAGCTGAAATCGATTTTTACAACATCATATATGTATCTGTCTTTGAAATCGTTGATATTCAGGCTCTGAGCAGTATCCTCAAGAACATAAGCAACAGTTTCTTTTATGCCGACAAATCGTCTGTTTTTAAGAAGTATAGATTTATCAGTTGTTTCAACAAATTCTCTTTCTGTTGACATAATTTCACCCGACTTTCTGTAATTTTAATAAATAATTGTTTGAAAATTTTAACGGTTTGTTGCTGCAATGCTGATCAGAACAGAGTCTTTGTACCTGCTTTGTATTCCCACGGAGTAAAGGAATTATGTTTTTCTTTTTCAAGTCAATCTTTCCTCAACGGCTTTCAGCCATTCGCGGGCAATAATCATATGACCCGCTATGGTGGGATGAGTTCCGTCCCAGATAAAATATTCCATTCTCGATCTTTCTGCATTTTCTTTAATTATATCATAAAGAGGAACGAAAATGCAATTGAATTCTTTGGCAACTCTCTTTGCTGCCGCCCTGATTCTTGCGTTTGCCGCCTCACGGTATGCAACAGAATCCTCGGGGTCACTGCTGTCGGGTCTTTGGAAGGGTCCTTCAACTCCGTCGGGATGCGGTGTAAATTTATAGGAACAGTCCGATTTATCAAGCGGATAATAAAACGGCTCACATACTATGATTTTTATATTGCCAAGCTCATTTCTTGTTTTTTCAAGAATTGCACGGAGATTTGTTTCATAGCGCTGTGCCGTTTCGTCGGGAGCGATTCCGGCAAAATAGCCGTGTCCGCCGTCGTTTGCTCCCACAAGAATGCTTAAGATTGTCGGCTTATTGTCGATAACATCCTCCTGCCATTTTTTAAGAAGTCCCTCTGATCTCTCGCCCGAATAGCCTTTGTTTATGAATTTGGGCATATTTTCCGCATTTTCAAGTGCAAGCTGCGACGCAACGATATACTGATAACCGTGACCCATAATGTGGTTGCAGTCCATGCACTTGCCTCGGTTTCCGTCGGTTATGGAGTCACCCGAAAACAGCACAACATCATTTTTGTTAAGCTTCATAAAGGAATCCTCACCTTCTTTCTCATCTGTCAGAAGTGTATTACGGATAAAAAATCAAGGCAATTTGTATTTTCTTCTCACAATTTGTTTTCGTAAATAATCATTTCCTTTGGCATAGTCTGCCAAAAAAAACAGGAATTACCGCTGTTAAACAATGTAAAAAGCAAGATTTGCCGAGATAATCATTCCCATTATACTCCTTGTATTTTAAATTTTATCATTTTATATAGGAAAAATAAAGGTCATTATTAGAGAAAAAAGTGTCCTTATTTGCAACAAAAGAGTTGAAAAAGCATCCGTAACAAGTTATACTGTATATAATAGGCGGTGATTGTTATGAGAAATGACCTGATAGAAAGGCTTATCATGCACACGTATGAAAACCCTTCTTTTTTGCTTAAAAATAAAAATGATGATGAGAGAATCATCATTGAGGGCTCCAAGTTAATGAAAAAAGAAAAGCTTATTGCGGTAAGAGCCGATACAAATACTAATCATTTTCCGGAACACATCCACGATTATGTTGAGATTATTTATATGTATCAAGGAACAAAAACCAATATTATAAACAATGAAACCGTTGTTCTTAATAAGGGAGATATTCTTTTTATGACCCAGAATTGCAGGCAGGAAAATCTGCCTTCAACCGAGCAGGATATAGCGGTCAATTTCGTTGTTTTGCCTCATTTCTTTGAGAAAGCTCTTGAAATGTTGAATAGCGAGGAATCATTGTTGCACAGTTTTATAATTCAATGCTTGCGAGGCGATAACGGTAAATCAAGCTATCTTCATTTCAGAGTTTCAGATTTACTGCCTGTGCAGAATCTTATTGAAAATCTTATCTGGAATTTGCTTGATGACCGTCAGGAGCAAAGAAATATAAACGAAACAACAATGGGTCTTATTTTGCTTCAGCTTCTCAGTCACATTGATGACCTTGATTATAATGGTGACGACAGCAGCCTTATATTTCATGTGCTGAAATATATTGAGGCGCATTTTGCCAACGGCAGCCTGACAGAGCTTTCGCAGATGCTTTTTTACGATTTCAATGCACTGTCAAAGCAGATTAAAAAGCTGACAGGTAAAACCTATACGGAGCTTGTGCAGGAAAAAAGAATGTCTCATGCATGTTTTCTTCTTGAAAGCACAAACCTGGGAATTTCGGAAATTTCACAGCTTGTAGGTTATGAAAATATCAGCTATTTTCACCGTGTTTTTCGTAAATCCTATGGTATGTCGCCAAAAAAATACAGAGACAAAACGGTTGCCAAATAAGAAATTGCGGGTGTGATAAAAACTGTGTGTTTCGGTGAATAATATTGTGTAAAGTAAACATTATAACCGATAAAGCCGTGAATCGTTGAGTATTCTCGGCTTTATATTTTTTAAAAATTATATTTCACAGTTGATTATGATGATTTAACAGTAGATTTTTGTTGTGATTGCGGTATAATTCAGCTCAGCAAATAAGGACACTTTTTTGACCGAAATGTGTCATTTACTTCTCTGTACCTTAATGATAAAATTAAGGTGCTTGATTGGTGAAAATACACTGAAATAAGCTGAAAAGGGGGAAATGATATGGCAGAATTTATCAAAAAAATCTTTGCGATTATTCTTTCTTTCCTGCAAAAGCATGTGCTCAACGTCAGCTACGGCGATTACACTGAGCCCGAAAAGTCCGAGAAAGAAGAAACACAGCTTGTAAACGATATCAGCGGTGATACTTCACTTGTCGATTCCATCAAGCTCGCT
>JAZNFD010000180.1:0-2157 GCA_045588975.1 Acutalibacteraceae bacterium
ATCAATGCATTCTGTAAAGAAAATTCAATTGAATATGTAACTGATGAAACCAATTCCGATGTTACATATTCAAGAAACAGGATACGTCATAACGTTGTTACAGAGCTTAAAGAAATTAACCCGTCGTTTGAAAAATCCGTATGCAGATGCATTAATTCATTGAATGAAGATGAAGATTTTTTATGTTCTCTTGCAAAGAGCGTAGCGGTGAAATCTCTGACCGACTGTGGTTATTTATGCTCTGTTTTGCTTGAATCCGCTTTGCCTGTAATGAAACGTGCATTGGTTATGATTATTGAAGAGAATTCGGGGGTCACTCCCGAGCATCGTTCTCTTGAGGCGATAATTGATATCCTGAGAAATGAAGGCAAGATACAGATTAACGGCGGAGTGACCGTGAGAGTTCGTAAAGGAATTCTCGATTTTCCAAAGGGATCGATTGGTCTGGGTAATGTCGAAATCGAAACTGTAATTGTTAATAGAAACGAAATAAATAATTTACAAAACATTTCAAATCATGACTTGGAATATTATCTTGATTATGATAAAATACACGGAAAGGTATTTGTGAGGTGCCGTGAAGCGGGGGATAAGATTACTCTTGTTTCTCGAAATTGCACAAAATCTCTGAAAAAGCTTTTTAATGAGCTGTCCGTATCTCCCGAAAAGAGGGATTCTGTTGCCGTTGTTGCTGACAGTAACGGTTTGCTGATTCTTGAGGGAATCGGAGTTGACCGACGTGCCGCAGTTACGGCGGAAACCGAAAAAATTCTTGTTGTAAGAATAAAGCGATAATGTAAGTGTGAAAGGATAGCTGTTAATGCTTAAAGATATTGAAAAAATATACTACAGCGAAGAAACTTTAAAAGAAATTGTCAGAAAACTCGGAGCACAGATAACCGAAGATTATAAAGACAAGAATCTTCTTCTCGTCAGCATTCTCAAAGGTTCGGTTATTTTTATGGCAGACCTGATGCGTGAAATCAAGGTTCCGTGTGCAATTGATTTTATGTGTGTTTCGAGTTATGCCAACAAAACCGAGTCATCGGGTGTTGTTAAAATTGTCAAGGATCTTGATATTAACCTTGAAGGCTATGATGTACTTATTGTTGAAGATATTCTTGATTCGGGCAAAACCCTCAGCTACATCAAGTCGATTCTTATGTCAAGAAATCCGAAAAGTATGAAGATATGTACGCTTCTTGATAAACCCGAAAGAAGAGTTGTTAACGATGTCTGGTCGGATTATTCGGGTGCGGAAGTTCCCGATGAATTTGTGGTCGGTTATGGCTTGGATTACGATGAAAAATACAGAAATCTTCCGTTTATCGGAGTTCTTAAAAGAGAAGTGTATGAAAAATAATTGCTTTTCCTTTGGGAAAGCTAAATTAAGGAGTGATTTTCCGATTGAATAACAAAAACAGCAATTCGGGTAATTTTAAAAAGAAAATAATTACTTTGCTGCCGTATATTCTGATTCCTGTTATGATAATCAGCGGTATGGCGTATTATGCAACAACTCAGCAGCAGGAAAAAACGGAGTATTATGAGCTTGTTTCTCTTTTTGATGAAGGCAAAGTAACGGAATACAAGCTGAATCTCAGCAGTGGTGCACTTGCTTATTATATTGAAGGCGATAAGCAGGAAAAGACCTTCTCTGTTCCGAGTGTCAGCCTTTTTGTTGAGGATATTCATGACAGTGTTATTAAATATAACCGCGAAAATCCCGATAAGAAAATAAAAGCGGATTATGTTGCAGGTTCGACGGGTCAGTGGATTTATAACATTATTCCGACCCTTCTTCTTCTCGTTGTAATGGGTGCGCTTACATTCTTTATGTTCAGGCGTATGAATCAGACCATGACGAACGAGAATAACCGTACTCTCAGCTTCGGTAAGGCAAGAATCAAGCAGGCAAAGGATGAAAAGAGAAAGACAACCTTTAAGGATGTTGCAGGCGCAGACGAAGAAAAAGAAGAACTTGAAGAAATTGTTCAGTTCCTCAAAGACACATCAAAGTTTGATTCGCTCGGTGCAAGAATTCCCAAAGGTGTTCTTCTTGTGGGCCCTCCGGGTACCGGTAAAACCCTTCTTGCCAAAGCTGTGGCAGGTGAGGCCGGTGTACCGTTTTTCTCTATCTCCGGTTCCGACTTCGTG
>JAZNFD010000181.1:0-4427 GCA_045588975.1 Acutalibacteraceae bacterium
TAACTTTATCGGAATGATGCAAAGAATGGGTGTCAGGGCACCGATTCTTCTTCTCGGCGGAATTTCTCTTACGCTGATTATGGACAAAGCATTGGCTCTTGTCATGATTGCCACTCTGCCGATAATTTTTATAACTGTTTACGGTATTTCACGCAAAGGTGTGCCGCTTTATAGCCGTGTGCAGAAATCCGTAGACGGTATGGTTAGAGTTGCAAGAGAAGATGTTCAGGGAATCAGGGTTATCAAAGCTCTTTCAAAAAATGATCATGAAAACCGCAGGTATGATAAAGTGAATGCTGAACTTTCGAAAAGAGAAAGACACGCAGGCACAATTCTCGGCATAGTCAATCCCGCACTGGCGCTTCTTATGTATCTCGGTATTGCTGCCGTTGGTGCCGTTGCGGCAATCAGAGTGGACAAGGGGTTATCTTCACCTGCAACGGTTATTGCATTTATGCAGTATTTTACTCTGATTTCCATGGCGATGATGTCTCTTTCAAGAATGTTTGTAATGTATACTAAGTGTGCCGCTTCCGCAAACCGCATATCTGAAGTGCTGAACACTTCAGATAAATTTGAAATAACCGAAGACTCACGAAAATATGACGGCATACATATTGCGTTTGACAATGTATCGTTTTCCTATTTGGGCAAAAAGAACAATCTTCAGAATATATCTGTTTTGCTGAAAAAAGGGGAGAGACTCGGCATTATCGGAGCGACGGGAAGCGGAAAATCCACCTTTATAAAGCTTTTACTGCGTTTTTATGAGCCCGACTCGGGTGAAATCAGAATAAACGGCAAAAATATCAAGTCCTACAGCCGTGAGCAGCTTACGGCAATGTTCGGCGTTGCTTTGCAAAATGATTTTATTTATGCCGACACAATCGAGGAAAATATCCGTTTCGGCAGAGATATTTCAAAAGAAGATATAATCAAAGCGGCAAAGACTGCACAGGCACACGATTTTATAATCGCTGCGGCTGACGGCTATTCTCATATGCTTTCATCAAAAGGAACAAATCTTTCGGGAGGTCAGAGGCAGAGAATTCTTATTGCCCGTGCAATAGCATCAAGACCCGAAATACTTATTCTTGATGACTCATCTTCCGCACTCGATTACAAAACCGATGCGAATCTCAGAAAGGCGCTTGATGAAGATATGTCAGGGTCAACGGTCATTACCGTTGCACAGAGAGTAAGCTCGGTCAAAAATTGTGACCATATTATTGTTGTTGATGACGGTATTGTCATCGGTCAGGGCAAGCATGAGCATCTGCTTGAAAATTGTTCCGAATACCGCGAAATCAGTGAATCCCAGATGGGAGGTGCCTTTGTTGAATAAAGCCGAAGAAAACAAAACAGTACGTAAAAGAGATAACAAAGGTATTATGATAAGGCTGGGCAGATATGTGATCAGTCAGTGGCATCTGTTCATTCCTGCAGTTATTTTCACCTTACTTTCAAATCAGCTTTCTTTGCTCGGTCCGCGATATTCGGGTGCTGCTATTGATGCAATTGAAGCCGTCTCGGGTGTGGATTATCCCGTTGTATGGGAAAATGTTATCAAAATGATAGCTTGCTATGTGTTATCTGCCGTTCTTTCCTATATTCTGGCGGTCGTTATGATTCATCTCAGTCAGAAAATCACCTATAAAATGCGAAAAGAGCTTTTTGAAAGGCTGAATACTCTGCCCGTCGGATATTTTGACACACATTCCACGGGCGATATAATCAGCCATCTGTCATATGATATCGACACAATAAACAGCACTCTTTCGCACGATCTTGTGCAGGTAATGACAAGTGTTTATACGGTTATCGGCTCTTTGATTTTTATGTGGCAGATTTCAGAAATAATGCTTCTTATTTTTGTGTTCACGGTTCCTGTTTCGATTCTGTTTACCCGCTACCGTTCCAAAAAGGTGAGACCGTTGTTCAGCGCAAGGTCAAAAAAATACGGTGAACTTAACGGTTATGCGGAGGAAATGCTTTCGGGGGCAAGAACAATCGAAGCATACGGCAGACAGGATGTTATTTCGGAACGATTCAATGAACGTAATGAGGATGCAATGAACGCTTATTACAACGCTGAGTACAGTGCGGCGTTGCTGTTCCCGACCATCAATCTTATCAATAATGTTTCAATAGCATTCGTGGCAATTCTCGGCGGAATTCTGTATATGTACTCCCGGAGCGGTGCGGTCGCCGCAGGAACGATGTTTTTCATTTCTCTCGGCGGCGTTGCACAGTTTGTTCAGTATTCCCGTAAGTTTGCAGGACCTATAAATGAATTTTCAAATATTCTTCATGAGTTTCAGTCTGCGTTTTCTGCTGCCGATCGTGTCTTCAGAATTCTGGATGAAGAACCGGAGCCTCTTGATCTGCCCGATGCAGGAGAGTTGAAAACAGTTGAAGGATATGCAGAGCTTGATGATATCACATTCGGTTATACTCCTGAAAAAACGATTCTTAAAAATGTTTCGGTTACCGCATCAAAAGGGCAGACTGTTGCAATAGTAGGGCCTACGGGTGCGGGCAAAACAACGATTATTAATTTGCTTATGAGGTTTTACGATCCGCAATCAGGTGAGATAAGAATTGATTCAACCCCCGCACTTAAAATAAAACGTTCGGATTTAAGACTTGCTTTTACCATGGTTTTGCAGGATACCTGGCTTTTCTACGGTACGGTTTATGACAATATTGTCTACGGAAGAGAAAATGCAACAATGGAGCAGGTGAAAGCTGCAGCTAAAGCAGCGAGGATCGATTCTTACATTGAAAGTCTGCCCGAAGGCTACGATACTGTACTTTCCGATGACGGTGTTAATATTTCAAAAGGACAGCGTCAACTTATAACCATTGCCCGTGCGTTTCTTTCAGATGCCCCGATGCTGATTCTCGATGAAGCAACCTCAAACGTAGATTCAAGAACGGAAATTCAGATTCAGGAAGCCATGAATGAGCTTATGAAAGGAAGAACCTGTTTTGTTATCGCTCACCGACTTTCGACCATACAGAATGCCGATACGATTCTTGTGGTCAGAGACGGAGAAATTACCGAACAGGGTACTCACGATGAGCTTATAAAACTCGGAGGATTTTACAGTACGCTCTATAATTCACAGTTTTTATGATTTACGGAGAACGAAATAATTAAAATTCTAATTTAGTTTTAATCTTTCTTTAGGACTGTTGCTCTGTGCCGCTCGTCCTTCAAGTCCTGTACTGAAAAAAGAAAAATCACAGACCATCTGACGATGATCTGTGATTGTTGGTTGCGGAGACAGGACTTGAACCTGCGACCTCCGGGTTATGAGGCGGACTTGGTACTTGGTCGTATCGTGGCATATCGTGGCAAATTGTGGCAGGAATCCTTGTATATCAAGGAGTTTAGAGTTTTAAATGATTTCAAAATAACAAATTTATATTAACTTGTCTAACATAAATGTTAGATGTTGGTTAGATGATACAACTTTTATTTGAATTAACTGAAGTCTATTTATCATCATTATTATCGGAATAAATGGGATATAAAAGATTACCATTTTCAAAATGAATTTCTTCAAGATCGTTTATCATGATTGGAACGGCTATATCTCGAAGAGAACAACCTAATTCTATTTTTATAGGTTTATCGTCGTCAGATACGAATGTCACTCTAAACTCATTTTGATAAGAGAACTTTTCTTTCTTTAAGAATGGGTTCCAGTCAATAAATCCTTGGTGTTCATCTTTGGGAATGTAGTCTAAAAATCCCATTGCTACTTGAGAATATTTTTTTGGTTCATAAATCGCTTTCCAAACTCGATGAAAAAATTCTTGCCGATTCAAAATCAAAATTCCATATTTCCCAAATTCTTTTTCCATTCTATTATCGAATGTAGAAACTCGTTGCTCCTTAATGTTTACAAAAACGGTATAGAATGAGATTATTTTTCTGTTTCTATTGATAGCAGCTGAATAATCCCAAACTGTTCCTTTTCTGTAATCTTCGGGATTGTCTGAATAATTTCGTACCACTATTGCATATGTATCTCCTACCTTTTCAAGGTTGGCTGATATTAAATTGGGATTTTCATAGTCTACAATGAATGTGCTTCCCTCATCAGAATCACCTCGTCCTTCGTCATCGCATTTGGCGAAAAAGTCTGCGGTATTAAAAAATAAATTTCCATTCAAAAAATCTTGTTGGTATTCGTAGGACGTAGTGAATTTCATTAACATATAACCGTCGTAATCTTTTGCATTGTCTGGTATACATATATCTATCATATTGGTTCAGTTTCCTTTCTTTTTAATTATAAAAGAAATTTTTGTTAACTTCTATTTTTGTTAAAGATACAAGTAACTACACTAACTAATAACGCTATAAAGAAGTCAATTAATATAAGAAATAACAAATAAAAAACGAATGAAAGAAT
>JAZNFD010000182.1:0-14266 GCA_045588975.1 Acutalibacteraceae bacterium
AATGTGCATATCACTTCATAATTGAAGCTTCCGCACATCTCTCCAAGCTCCTCTGCGGTTATTGTTGCACCGCAGTTTTCGCCCATTATGATAGCGTCATCTCCGACATTGACATCTTCGATATCCGTAACATCAACCATAATCTGATCCATACAGACTCTTCCCGTTATCGGTGCTTTTTTTCCGTTGATAAGGACATAACCTTTGTTTGAAAAAGCTCTGTTGAAGCCGTCGGCATAGCCTATACAGACGGTTGCGATTTTTCTCTTTTCGGCAGTCACGTATGTATGACCGTAGCTTATTCCGGTTCCCGGTTCAACATCCTTGATATGAATAACGTGGCTGACAACTTCCATTGCGGGAGTGAGCTTTATTCTGTCCGTCTTAACCTCATCGGAAGGGTAAAGTCCGTAAAGCGAGATGCCCATTCTGACCATATCGTAGCGGCAGTCAAGGTCAATAATTGCCGCACTGTTGCTGGCGTGTTTGAGCGGAATGTTTATGCCTCTGCTTTCGAGCATGGAAATAAACTTGTCAAAACGCTCTTTCTGATAAAGTGCTGAGGTTTTGTCGCTCATATCCGCACAGGCGAAATGGGTGAAGATTCCCTCTGTTTCGATGAATGGCAGAGCCGAAACAGCCTCAATTATTCCGACACTTTCCCCGTTATCGGAAAAGCCGATTCTTCCCATTCCCGTATCAACGGCAATATGTATAACCGCTTTTTTGCCGAGCCTTCCGGCAGTTTCCGAAAGCATTTTTGCTTCATCAAACGAGTAGATGGTTGTTGCTATATCATTATTTATAAGATCCTCATACTGACTCGGGCTTGTATAAGCAAGAATCAATATGGGGGTTTTTATTCCGTTATCACGAAGTTCCATTGCCTCTTCAAGAGCGGCAACTGCAAAATAATCCGCCCTGCCCTCAAGCTCCTTTGCAACTCTTACCGACCCGTGACCGTATGCATTCGCCTTAACAATTGCCATTGTCTTTGTTTCGGGAGCAAGAATGCCTTTGAGCGTGTCATAATTGCTTCGGATTGCCGAAAGATCAACACGGACAAAGCTTCTGTGATATTCAAGTGAAGTGTATTTGCTCTTCATAAAATTCTTCCTTAAATCATTCAAATGATTTCAGTTCAGCGGTTTTTTCAAACCATATTTTGCAGGAATCTCTGAGGTTCAGAGCACTGCAGACAAGCTCTTTCATAAGCGTTACTATCGGTAAAACAATATTCGTACCGAAGCCGTCGATTGCAGGCACGCTTTCGCCCGTCATATCAATCAGTCCGGATTCGACAGCTTTGTCAAGCACCGCTTTTTCAACGTCTGCATCATGCATAATATCGGGGTTATCAAGAATAAACGCAAGCATCGCAATAAGGGAATAGCATCCCCAGTCCGATGCGGTTGCGGTTATGATATTATCTGCCTTTGTGCGCACACATATGCCGCCTCCACAGCCGCATAAGCACTCACCCTCGCCTGCAAACGGGATTTTTTCCCTGATATATCCGTCGATTGCACCCAGACCGATTTCGTTGCCGAGGTCACCGATTGCAATATTCAGAACACCCATGTCACAAAGTTTTTCAAAAAGAATATCCTGCTTCGCCTCAAGGTGCGTAACATCGGTTCCTTTTGCGTTGTGATAAACACCCTTTGCATTTTCTCCGGGACATTCAACGGCAATAACCGCATCGGGAACACCGCACGATAAAATCGCAGCCGCACTCTCAGCCGCAAGACTTTTTTCTTTTGTGAAAGAGACAATCCCCACAGAAAACGGTGTATGCATCGCTTCTTCTACGGAATTGCAAGGCACAAATCCCATGCATTCCGCAATGCCCGTCAATGCTTTAACACATTCCCCGGGGCATATGATAACGGGCTTTGCGCCGAACGCCTTAACCAGCGCGCGTGCAAGCAGTGCAGAGCCGACTGCACCGTCTGTTTCCGCTTTGTTGAACGGATGCAGAACGAATCCCGTCATTATATAAACCAGGCTGCCTTCCCTGAGTATTTCGCTGAGTCTGCGTGCGCCGTTGACGCAAAGAGGCTCTCCGACAAATTCTCTCGCCGCCTTATAAAGCAGCTTGCAGACTCCGTAGCCTCTCGGGTCAAGGTTTGCAAGGTTATCAAGGCTTTCGCCGAGATTGAGCAGGGTTATTTCATGCTGTGTCATTCTCCGCGCCTCCCCCCGATAACACTATATGCATAAAATCCGAAAATTAATCAAGGAAATCCTTGAGTCTTTTGCTTCTGCTGGGATGGCGGAGCTTACGTAAAGCCTTAGCCTCAATCTGACGGATACGTTCACGGGTAACGCCGAATTCGCTTCCGACCTCTTCAAGAGTATGGGGATGACCGTCCTCAAGACCGAAACGCAGAGCAAGAACCTTGGCTTCTCTCTGTGTGAGGGTTTTGAGAACTTCGTTAAGCTGCTCTTTAAGAAGAAGCATTGATGCGGCATCTGCCGGTGCGGGAGCCTCATCATCGGGAATGAAATCTCCGAGATGGCTGTCCTCCTCTTCGCCGATGGGTGTTTCAAGCGAAACGGGATCCTGAGCAACTCTGAGGATTTCACGAACCTTCTCTTCGGGCATACCGAGTGCTGCCGCAAGCTCTTCTGTTGAAGGCTCTCTGCCGTTCAGATGAAGGAGCTGGCTCTGTGTCTTCTTAACCTTGTTGATTGTTTCAACCATATGAACGGGGATACGGATTGTTCTCGCCTGGTCAGCGATGGCTCTGGTGATAGCCTGTCTTATCCACCATGTAGCATAGGTTGAGAATTTGAAACCTTTGGTATAGTCGAACTTGTCAACCGCTTTTATAAGTCCGAGATTGCCTTCCTGAATAAGATCAAGGAAATGCATGCCTCTGCCGACATATCTTTTTGCGATACTTACAACAAGGCGAAGGTTTGCTTCCGCAAGACGCTGCTTCGCTCTCTGGTCATTTTCCGCGATTCTGATTGCTAGCCCGATTTCCTCTTCGGGAGTAAGCAAGGGAACTCTGCCTATTTCCTTAAGGTAAACCTTAACGGGATCATCAATGTTGGAAATCGCCCTGTCATCACCGTCGCCGAGGTCAAGTGCTTTGGGAATGTCTACGTCGAAATTTTCGATTGATACGTTGGAAAGGTCATCGACAATTTCAATGTTATTGCTCTCAAGTGTTTCATAAAGCTTATCGAGTTCTTCAACCTCGAGATCCATCTCCATAATTACTGCGTCGATGTCCTGAGTTGTCAATTTGCCTGTTGCCTTGCCTTTTTCCACCAATACTTTAAAAGGGCTCTTCTTCTCGTTTCCTTCCATAAATCTCACATCCTAAATATATTTTTATTTTTTTTTGAACAGCTTCAAATATGCCTCGTCGCTCATGGAAGCGGCATCCGTTATTTTCGGAGCGGAGTTGTCCATCAGCACTTCGATGCAGTCCTCACATTCTTTCAACGTATTACTCAGACTGTCCGACCGGCGAAAAATTCTTGTTACCGAATCCATTTCCTCGGGCGTGAAATCTGCCGAAAACAGACTCAGCCCGGGTTCAAGACCCGCATCAAGACCTTTTTCAAGACATTCCATAATGCGTTTATTGAATGCAGTGATGAAGTTTTTGTGGCTTATTTTGTTCTTCAGCTTAAAGTAGAAATCGGGGTTGCGCAAAAACGATGCTATCAGAGTTTCCTCCGCCTTTGCCGCCCTGAGATTTCCTGCTCTTTCGGGATTGTTTTTGTCCTCAAAGCTTTTTGCAAGCATTGCATCGGTCTGCTGACGTTTTTTGGCTTCGTCTGCCTTTCTGAACTTTGCCGCACTCGCGTTTATCTGCGCTTTTATGCTTTCAACGCTGACTCCGAGCTCGTTTGAAAGCCTTGTTGCATAGATTTCCCGCTCAATGCTTCCGCAGCCTGCAAGCACCTGAGATGCCGCCATCAGAAATCTCAGCTTACCGTCATCGGTTGCAAGGTTATATTTGTTGCGTTCTTCAAGAAGTTTGTATTCGGTTTTGTTAGACGCTTCTTTGAGAAGATCCGCAAATCTTTCCTTGCCGTGCTTTCTGATGATTTCGTCGGCATCTTTGCCGCCCGCCATGCTCACAATGCGCAGCTTGAGTCCCGTTTTACCGAGCACGCCGAGAGCCTTTGCCGTTGCCGCCTTGCCGGCTTCGTCATTATCATAGCAGATAATGACTTCATCGGCATAGCGAGAAAGCAGATTCGCCTGCTCACTTGTAAATGCCGTGCCGAGACAAGCAATCGCATTTGAGAAACCCGCCTGATGAAGGGCAATAACATCCATATATCCTTCAACAAGGATCAGCTTACCTTCGTTGGCGTTTTTCGCAAAGTTCAGAGCAAAAACTCCGTTACTCTTCTTGTAAACGAGAGTGTCCGATGTATTTATGTACTTGGGCTTTGAGTCATCCATAACACGGCCGCCGAAAGCAATAACGTTGCCCTGAAGGTCGATTATGGGAAACATAACCCTGTTTCTGAAGTTATCGTAAAAATTGGTCTTGCCGTCCTTATCCGACCGCCTCGCAAGGTTTGCAAGCACAAGCTCGTGCTCGTTAAAGCCCTTGGATTTCATATGGTTTATCAAGGCTCTCCATTCGTTGGGCGCATAACCCAAGCCGAATTTACGTATCGTATTCGGCGAAAGACCTCTTTTGAGAAAATAATCAAGAGCATCCTTGTTTTTGGGGTCGTTGAGGCAGGCATTGAAAAACCTTGCCGCCTCACGGTTAGCCTCGAGAAGCCGCCTTCTCTGCTTCGAAAGAGTATCGTCATACCCGTCCTCGGGCATCGGAACGCCTGCCATCTGCGCAACAAGCTTGACCGCTTCTGTATAGTCAAGATTTTCCATTCTGCGCACAAATGTTATCACATCTCCGCCGGCGCCGCAGCCGAAGCAGTAAAAGGAATTGCTCTCGGGATAAACGGTAAAGGAAGGTGTTTTTTCATTATGAAACGGGCAAAGACCGACAAGATTTTTTCCTCTGCGTTTAAGGCTTATATTTGAGGAAATTACCGATTCAATATCAACCTTATCCTGCAGTTCCTGAACAAATCTGTCATTTCGTTTCATCAAATCCCCTCCTTCCGTATTTGTTATCTTTTCTTAATCAACAGCACCACAAGAACGGCTACTCCCGCCGCCAGAACTCCACACGCCGTTACAAGAGGTACGGTTGCCCTGTTTTTTTCTTCTGTCTTAATCTCCGTCTGTTCCTCCGACGGATAAATCGAAGTTTCGGGTTGCTGTGTGGTGCAGATATATGTATAGTATACCGCCGTCGTTGTTTCCTCAACAGTCGTCGAAACTGCCGATGCGGACACCTGAACGGTTGTTGACGGCTTGGTTGTTGTAACAACTTTGGTGGTTGCAGGTTTTGCGGTTGTTGTTATCTTTTGGGTTGTTGTCGGTTTTTGCGTTGTGGTTGGTTTGGCTGTAGTGGGTTGAGTTGTTGTAACCGCCTTTGTTGTGGTCGGTTTCGTGGCAGTAGGTTTTTCGGTTGTCGGCTTTGTGGTTGTTTCGGTTGTTGAAGCTACGGTCTGTGAAGGCTTGTCCGTACCGTCTGTGCGCACGGGGCTGAAAATAACATATGAATCCGACGGATATTTCAGTCTGCGGTCAACACCCGCACATCCGTTATAAATAACATTCTGCTCAAACAGAACAAGATAACCGTTTTCGTAATATTTGACTATCGCCCAGTGGTCGCCGCCTCTGCCTCTCATCTCTGCCGAAACAAAAACAACGTCGCCAGCCTTGGGAAAATCGGGAGTGACAAGCTTATAGCCGGGAGTATTCATCCTCAGACGCGGCTCGCTGCTTCTGATTTCAACATCAAGGCTCAGAGCCTCACGGTAAAACCTTTCAACAAGCTCTCCGCAATGATAAACCGAATTCCCCGATTCATTGTAATACGCTTTGACACCCATAAATGTGTCGGCAACAAAATTCTGACCTTTGATCTCCACCCAGCTGCCCGACTTTATATCATCATACCAATTGGCAAACGCTTTCGGCACAGCTCCGCTGACAAGCAGAATCACCGCACACAGCAAAGCAACTGCCGTTCTTTTTAAATTCATTGAATAAATGTACCTCCGGTATCAAAGGAACACATCATTGATTTCGCTCCATGCCTTCGGGACATAAAGCTCGTTGAATACCCTGACGGCATATCTGTCGGTCATGCCCGCGATAAAGTCGCAAGCAGCAACCTGAACTCCGTCTTTTTCGGCAATCATCTTGAACTGATCGGGCAATTCTTCGGGTTTTTCAACGAAATGCATATAGAGCTTCTGAATCATTTCAACCGCTTTTTTCTCCTCGCTCTTGCAGGCGGGGTTGGTATAAACCTTTTCAAACATAAAGCTGTGAAGTTCATCAAAAACCTGCTGAATTCCTTTTTCAAGCAATATGTCCTCACCGCTGTTTTCAATGCAGCTGAGAACAAGAGTGTTTATTCTCGCGCTCTTTGAGTGACCGAGCGCATTACGGATAGCAAGAGGAATATCCTCTTCGCACATAATGCCGGCTATAGTGGCATCGTCTATATCGTGATTAATATAAGCAATTCTGTCGGCAAGACGAACGACTCTGCCTTCGAGAGTTGCCGCCTGTTCGCCGTTTGTGTGGCGTTCAATGCCGTTACGCACTTCGAATGTGAGGTTAAGACCTCTGCCGTCTTTCTCAAGCACGTCGACAACACGCATACTCTGCGCGTAATGCTTGAAACCGTTGGGCGAAACCGCATTGAGAGCTCTTTCGCCTGCGTGGCCGAACGGAGTGTGACCGAGGTCGTGACCGAGGGCAATGGCTTCCGTCAGGTCGCCGTTAAGCATAAGCGCACCCGAAATTGTTCTTGCTATCTGCGAAACCTCAAGGGTATGGGTAAGGCGTGTTCTGTAATAATCGCCTTCGGGGGAAAGGAAAACCTGCGTTTTATGCTTGAGGCGTCTGAAAGAACTGCAGTGAATAATTCGGTCTCTGTCTCGCTGAAAAGCCGTTCTGACCGGACATTCTTCCTCTTCGCGGAGTCTGCCTCTGCTCTCTGACGATAAAGCGGCACGCGGAGAAAGAATCTCTTTTTCTTTTGCACAAGCCATTTCACGAATGGTCTTATTCATTGATATTCACCCCTTCATAATACAGATACGGCAATATCCCGTCGATTCCTGCGAGAAAATTGTGAACTTTTTGTTAACAATGTAATTTCGCGTTATTTTAATCAATATCAGCAAAAAATTCTTCCGTTTTTTCCGCTTTATATCTTCCGTTGCTCACGTCAATGAGTTTTGCATTGAAGCCGTCGATGATTTCAAGCGGCATTCTGAAAACGAGAGTAACGTTATCTTCAAAAATAGTATCTTCAATTACTCCGCCGCTTTCGGGCACAAGCGATGAGAGCTTGCCGTAAAAATAGTAGTCACAGGTCACCTTAAGGCGTGCGCACATCGCTCTTGTCACAATTCCGCCTGCCGCAACCGCAATTGAAGCGGAATGCGAATAGGCTCTCACAAGGCCGCCCGCACCGAGCATAATTCCGCCGAAATAACGTGTAACAACAACTGCGCAATCGGTAACACCCGATTTTTCAAGCACGTCAAGCACGGGGATACCGGCCGTGCCCTGAGGCTCACCGTCATCCGAATAACGCTTGACACCCGTTTCTCTGATGATGTAAGCATAAACATTATGAGTCGCATCCCAATGCTTTTTGCTGACGGTCTGGATGAATTCAAGCGCCTGCTCCTGAGTTGTGACGGGCATAATATGCCCGATGAAGCGTGATTTTTTTACAATATATTCATCGCTCGAAGCGTTTCTTATTGTTTTGTAGCTGTTCAGAGAAATCACTCCCAAGACAAAATATCAATTAACAGCTTGATACATAGAAGGCGTATACAGATACGTCGGGCAAAGAAAACCCGGCATATGACAACTTATATGCATCAAGGAAAAGCAAAGCGGTGCAAAAAACTTGCACCGCTTGATTTGCTTATTATTTGTTATTGAGATTGAAACGCTTATTGAAGCGATCAACACGTCCGCCGGTGTCAACAAGCTTCTGCTTACCGGTGAAGAACGGATGGCACTTTGAGCAGATATCAACACGAAGATTTGCTTTTGTTGAACCTGTTGCGATAACCTCACCGCAAGCGCAGCGGATCTCTGTCTGTTCGTACTTGGGATGGAGTCCTTCCTTCATTTAATGTCACCTCTTTCGGTATATCCATATACATAACGGGGAAATTCTATCACAACGGAAGAAAAATTGCAAGTGTTTTTTCAAAAAATTTTATTATTGGCTAATTTCAATAGTTTTTCCGAGTGAAAACGAATAGATTACTGTCTGTTTCACGGGCAAACCGATAACCTCGGTCAGGCATCGGCGATAAACCGAAAGCTGTTCTTTATAATGTGCAACAAGCTCGGATTCATCCGAAGCCCTGTCGGTTTTGAAATCTATGATAACAAGCTCACCGTTTTCCTCGAATGCGCAGTCAACAACGCCTTCGATGATAACTGACTCGCCCTCCGCATTCTTTTCGGGGATATCGGGATTCATTTCGCTCAGAGGGACCGCAACCGTAAAGGCATATTCTTTATAAATTTTATCTGCATTGAGAATCCTTTTTGCGAGCTCGCTTGAGAAAAATTCCGAAATCGCTTTTTTATCAACCACCTTAGCTTCGGTTTCGGTCAGCATACCTTTTTCAACAAGGAGGTCAAGCTCTTTTCCGACATTCTCCCCTGCAGACACATAATCCGCATACTGCATAAATCTGTGGGTCGCCGTGCCTCTCTGTGCAGGTGTAAGCCTGTCCTTGCTGACAAAAGCGGGTCTGCGTGAAGCAAAAAATTCTCCGCCGATACCCTCCGCATCAAGCTTTGATGCGATTCTCTTTGCAACAACGCCGTCAAGAGATGCATACGGATAAACATAGCTGAGTCTTTTTTCTATTTCGGCAACGGTTTCGGGATTTGCTTCCGCCACCGCAACTTCCCTGATTTTTTCTTTTTCTTCGAATTTATCGGAAATTATTTTTGTTTCTAGCGGAGTCTCACATCTGAGAGCAATTGAAGACGAAACTCCCGCGGCATTCCGGAGTGCGTGTGCATCGGGGTGTCTTATCAATGCCGAAAGAATGCATTTTGCATAGCTTGAAAAACCGATAACGGTAAACGGATCGATAAGCATATCTTCCCTTATGTTTGCCGCAATTCTTGAAAGCTCCTTTGACCAATCGGGTGCAGACGCAAGTATGATCAGCTTTTCTTTGGGTCTTGTAAGCGCAACATAAAGCACACGAAGCTCCTCGGAATGCTCCGCCTTTGTTATTTCAAGCTTGGCGGCGATTCTCGGAAGGGTGTCAAACTTTGCATAACCCGAGTTGTTTTTGATACCTATTCCGCTTTCGGGAGCGATCAGCAAATCTTCCCTGACCGAAAGCTCGTTATATTTCTTTTCACACGCCGCAAGGAAACAAACGGGGAATTCAAGACCCTTGCTCTTGTGGATTGTCATTATTTTAACGGAATCTCCCGCTTCGGATTCGGAGCCGCCCGAAGTGATTTTGACTCCGCCTTTTGTAATATTATCAATGTATCTGACAAATCCCGCAACACCTTTTTTGCCCGTGCTTTCGTATCTTGAAGCAAGGTCTGCAAAGCTGTTGAGATTTGACCGTCTCTTTGCGCTGTCCTTCATTGTGCTGACAACTGCGCCGTAACCCGTTTCGCTTATCAGCCTTCTGATAAGTTCGCTTGCACTTACGGTCGAAGCCAGTCTTCTCATATCCTTTGTTTTTTCAAGGAACATTTCAGCTTTGCTGTTGCCGCTTTCCGCAGCATAAACAACGCATTGATAAACGGGGCATTTTCTCTGCGCCGCACGCATAACCGCAAGCTCATCGGCGGTAAATCCGAAAACGGGCGAAAGCAGAACAGCGGTAAGAGGTATGTCATCAACGGGATTGTCGATCACCTTAAGCAGAGAAATCATAAACATAACCTCGGGAGAAGAAAGAAAGCTCTCCCCCGCCTCACAGCTTACGGGGATTCCTCTTGCAGTCAGCTCGTCGATAAATTCTTTTGAGCATCCCTTTACGCTTCGCAGAAGAATGCAGAAATCTCCGTAGCGTGCTTTTCTCTGCGAATCCTTTTCGGTAAAGGTGGTGCCGTCGGACATCGCTTTTTCTATATAATCCGCAACATACCTTGCCTGTGCCTCATAGTCGTTTTCGGTTTCGATAAGACAGACTTCGGTATCCGCCCCCTTGCTTTCGGGATAAGATGCCGCCGCCTCAAGGAACTCGTTTTTATCGTAATCAAGCCCGCCAGCATCACGGCTCATAAGCGAAGAAAAAATAAAGTTTACTATTTCCGTAACACCCTTACGGCTTCGGAAATTCTTGCCGAGAGTGACCTTTGCGGGGTAATTGCCGTTTTCGTATTCATTCATTCCGTCTCTGCGTGCAAGAAAAATCTCGGGCATTGCCTGACGGAAACGGTAGATGCTCTGCTTGACATCACCGACCATAAACAGATTGCTCTCATCCTTTGAAAGAGCGCTGAAAATCATATCCTGCGCCTTGTTGACATCCTGATATTCGTCAACGAGGATTTCGGCATAATTTTCCGCAAGCTGAAGGGCAAGCGGAGTTTTCACATAGCCGTCATCCGTCGGCTCAACAAGAAGCTCAAGCGCCATATGGAGCGTGTCGGAAAAATCCGCACCGTTTTCTTCTCTTTTGAGACGTTTGAATTCCTCCGCATATTTTATAACGGCATCAACAAGCTCCGAAATAACGGGCGAAAGCCTGGCAACATCGTCAGCGTGTTCCTTTTCGCTTATGCGTACGCAAGCCGAAAAATCGGCGAAACGCTTTTTATAAGTATCTCTTGCGCCCTTGCAGATATCCTTCAGCTCGCCCGCATATCCTTTCGGTGCCATTGCCATTCTTGAAAATGCGGAATCCGCAACGCAAGTCGAGAAATCATCCCACGAATCATTGCATAAAGACTCAAGAACCTTTTCAAACATTGCTCTGTCATCTTCAAAGGTAGGTCTGTATTTCGCTTCAAGCTCAGGCTCTTCCGCAAGCAGACGGATGCAATGCTCCGCATCGGAAATGCAGGTGTTCAGGCTTTTTTCGACATGGGCAAGGATAATTTCACCCCATGCGCTTTCTTTTATCGGCTTCGGATCGCTGAATTCCGACACAAGCGACCTGAGCCACTTTTCGGGAAACGGATACGCACGGGAAAGCTCATAAAGTTTCAGAATTGCATCGATAAGCTTTTTATCGTCCTTTTTATCGCTGATCAATTCGCAGAGGTTGATAAAACTTTCCGTCGACTCCGCATAGAGAGAATCCGCAACGGCAGACACCGCACGGTTTCTCAGCAGACCGAGTTTACCTTCGTCAAGCAAAGCAAAATCGGGAGCTATTCCTAGCGAATGGAAATTTTCTCTGACAAGACCTATACAGAATGAGTCGATTGTACAGATATTCGCAAACGGAAGCATAAGCTGCTGGCGGCGCAGACGTTTGTCCGACGGATTGAGTGCGATTTTCCCGCCGATGGCGGCGTGGATTTTATCCTTCATCTGTGCCGCGGCGGCATTGGTGAAAGTCACAATCAACATATTTTCAACGCCACAGGGATTCTCTGCATCGCAGATGCGCTGAATCACTCTTTCAACAAGCACTGCAGTTTTGCCCGAGCCTGCAGCCGCGCTGACAAGAAGCGTGCCTTTTCTCGCGTCGATTGCCTTTTGCTGGTCATCCGTCCACTTCATCGCTCTCATCTCCTTCCGTCAGAATTTTTATTGCCTCGTCGGTTTTGCAGTCGTTAAGCTCCCTGACGGGTATATTTTCTTCATAAGAACAAACAGATTTATAATCACAGTATTCGCACACTTTTTCGTAGCTCTTGCCGTAAGCGGGTATTGCGGGAATCTCGCCCGAATGCAGCGCATCCGCCATTTCGGTGAGAATCGTGTCCGCTTTTTCTTTAAGCTTACTGAGCTGTTCAAGACCGATAAGCGAACCCGAAAATGTACCGCTTCTGAACTTCGCTGGCACGAAAAGTCCGCTTTTCGTTTCATCCATAGCGGTTATGACGTCGGGGTCATTGAGAATAATACCGTTCATACAGCATTTCTTCTGTCTTTCGGTTTCCACGTCTTCATCGCTGAGACTTCTGTCCACCGAGATAAGCGGAGAATTCGCAGGGTAATACAGCACGCCTGCGGGTGTGAATTCGCCGTATTTTTCAGCTCCGTTCTGCCAGAGAGTGAACAGATAAATGAACATCTGCATATTCAGTCCCTGAATAACGTCGCTGAGAGCAAACTCCTTACCCGACGATTTATAGTCCACGACTCTTATATATTTTCCGCCGTTGACAACCGCCTCATCAACTCTGTCGATTGCGCCCGAAATAATCACTCTGCCGTTTCCGGTTTTAACTTCATAGGGCGGAATTTCGCCGTCGGTTCCGATTTTAAGCTCAAAATCAACGGGAGTAAAACTGCTGAGTGAAAGCTCTTTTATGAGTCTTTGCGCAACGTCGCAGATTGATATCACAAGCTTGTTGAAAAGATATACGAATCTTTCGCTTCTGTTTTCGCCGTCAAGACGACTCATAAGATATTCTTCAAGAAGCTCGCTGAAGAAATCCGTAAGCTCTTTTCTGCTCATTTCAACAAGCTCGGATTTTTTGAATTTTGTGAGAAGCTGTTCGAGAGCATAATGAATAACATTACCTCTCTGCATCGGGTCAAGCTCCGCAACTTTTCTGGGCATTGCCTTTATTCCGTAACGGCAGAAATATGCAAACGGGCATTTATAGTAGCTTTCAACTCTCGAAGCGGAAATGAACATATCTTTTCCGAAAAGCTGCTGTGCCGCATTTTTATCCTCAATTTTAAATTCACGGATACCCGATGCACGGTCAAGGGCGGCTGTTCTGCCCTCAAACTCCGCATCCGAACCGAAATATTCTTTAAGAGAAGCATAAAACTCATTTGCATCTCTCTTGTTCTTTGCAAGCTGTTCGAAAGCAAACTCCTTGCCTTCAACATAGTACATTCCGTTCTGCTCATAAGCCGTAACTTCGTTGCATTCCGGGAACAATGCTTTGATTTTTGTGTAAAGCTCCGAGGGCGAAAGTGCCTCACCCTTGGCATTCTTTTCGGGGCAGCAGACATAGAGTTTATCCGATGCACAGCAGAAAGCGTTATACGCAATCAGTTTTTCTTCGGCAAGCTTATACTCTCCGAAATCGGAAAGACCGATTCCCATTTCGCTCATCCTGCGTCTGTCTTTATCCGTCAATGCGTTTCCGCAGGAAGGTACGGCGGGGAAAACACCGTTGTTTGCGCCTGCGATAAAAACAACTTTCGGCGCAACGGTGCGGATTCTGTCAGCAGAGCCTATGGTTATTTCATCAAGACCCTGAGGCAGACTGCCGACAGTCTGCACTCCGAGCATAAGTTCAAACATATCCGCAACCTCGGCGGCTGTAACGCTTCTGCCTCTCAAGAGTGTTTCAAGGCTGTCAAGTAAGTCAATGACGGTGTTCCACATACGTTCAAGTTCAAGTGCAAGACCCGTTTCACCCTGATTCTCAAGAGAGCGTGCAAGGCTTCTTATATTGTCGGATGCACCGACCCTTTCAAGGAATTCAAAAATCGCCTTTGCCGCACCCTCACCGTCGGTGTCACGCAGATTTTCTCTGAGTGAATAAATAGGCGCAACGATTTTTTTACGGATTGAGTTGAGATATTCAAGCTCTTTCTGCTCTTTTTCTCCGAACTCTTCTCCGAATCCGTTGGGATTGCGGCTGAAATCCTTAAGCCATTCCGAGCCGCTTATATTCCAGAGATATGCATAATTTTCAACATCAGATATCTCTTGTGTGTCGAATCCCGCAAGACCCGTTTTGAGGCATCTCATAAGGGTTTCGGTATCGAATCCCGACGATGCAATACTCACGGCACTGCTCACAAGATTCACAACCGGCGAAACATCAACGGGCTGACGGCTGTCCTCAAAAACAGGAATTCCGCACTTTTTGAGCGCACTTCTGAGAAGCGGCTCATACGCCGTGCTGTCACGGGCGATAACGGCAATATCTCTGCATCTGTAACCGTTTTCTCTGATTAACTTTTTTGCCGTGCAGGCAATATATTCACATTCTTCATATATATCCGATGCTTTGCAGAGCGTGATTGCC
>JAZNFD010000183.1:0-6320 GCA_045588975.1 Acutalibacteraceae bacterium
TGAAGAATTCTGCGGCTGTCATTGGTATGAATCAGGGGTTATTGTAATCCCCGATAATGAAAATCTTACCGTTCCCAATGGGATAAAAGTTGAATATACTCCATTCTTTGAGTATACGGAAACAGATACAAGAAGCTCGGCCGATACAGAGTTTTCTCTTGCAAACGGTCTTACCGGCGGAATTTACAAAGACCTTACAGCCGAGCAGGGAGGTGCGGTTGAATACATAGGCGGTTCAAGCCACACCCTTGTCAATCAATACTGTAAACCCTCGGTTTATTTTGAGGATCATCCCGAATACTTTGCGCTTGTTGACGGCGTGAGAACGGGAACTCAGCTTTGCCTTACCAATGAGGATGTCAAGGATATCGTAACCTCGCAGGCTCTTGCATTGCTTGAAGAAAAACACAATCCCGATGCGGATTTGCAGATTTTATCGGTTACTCAGGCTGATAACGGATATTACTGCCAATGCGAAAACTGTAAAGCTCTTGACGAAGCAAACGGCTCTCAGGCGGGCACGATGATAACTTTTGCAAACGAAATTGCAAAGCGCATCAAAGCTGACGGCAAATATGATAATCTTGCAATCGACACCTTTGCCTATCAATATACACGCAAGGCACCCACGGCTGTTGTACCCTGTGAGGATGTTATTGTTCGCTTGTGTTCAATAGAATGCTGCTTCGGTCATACTCTTGACGACCCCGACTGTGAGAGAAACATCTCTTTTATGAACGCTCTTTCAGAATGGAGTAAAATCTGCAATAGACTTTATATATGGAACTACAATCTTAACTGCGATGAAAGCATGAACATCTATGCAAACTTCGGTGTTATGCAGAGAAACACACAGATTTTTTATGAGCATAACGTGAAGGGCATATATCAGCAGGGTGTTTATTACATTTCCGAAAGCGACGGAGAATTCGGCGAAATGAAAACCTATCTGCTTTCAAAGCTTATGCAGAATCCTTACCTTGACTTTGACGAAGAAATGACAGGGTATATGACGGCGGTTTACGGCAACGGCGGAGTATATCTTAAAGAATTCATAGATATCGTAACGGAGCATGCCGTTACAAAATACAAGCATCTCTATATTGAAGAGGATTCACGCTTTTCGCTTCCGGGTATGATGCCGTGGGAAGTCAGCCGATGCGATGAACTTTGGGAAAAGGCAAAAGCTCAGGCGAAAAACGAAGAACAGTTGAGCCGTATACTCCGTTCGGAACTCTGCTGGAGATATTGGAAATGCTCCAATATGCGCTCGGAATTTTCGTTGTTTCAGCATCCGTATCTGTGGATGAAGGCAAGAAAAGACCTTTATAACGATTTTGTTAAATTCGGTATTACCCGAATGGGTGAAAGACCCGGACACGAGCTTTCCGATAACGATTTAAGGCATCTGACAAGAAGAATCTATACATGGATAACCCTTTATGATGAGCCGATATGGGATGCCATCAATCCCTATGCCGTTGCTTTCTATGAGCTTATGGAAAATCTTTATACAACCATGCATAAATGATGCGGATTAAAACTCAGGTAAAAATATGAAATATTACATAGCACAGTTTCTGGGAGTGCTTGTTACTCTGGGAGTAATACTGACCCTCCAATTAAAAAAGAAAAAGCAGATGCTTGTGGTGTCCGTTCTTGTCAACGTCCTCACCGCTGTGAACATTCTTTTGCTTGACGGCTTCAATTCGGGCGTTGTGGTCTGTCTTGTGGCTGTTCTTCAGCTTTTGATTTCAATATGGCACGAGTATAAAAAAACCGAGTCAGGCAATGCGAAAAAAATATTTTTTCTTGTTCTTTATGCGACAGGAGGGCTGCTGGGATATAAAATCCCTCTTGATTTGCTTTCAACCGTTGCGGCGATATTTTATATGCTCGCGGTGTTTCAGAAAAAAGAACAGAACATCAGGCTTATGCTTCTTGTGAATCTGTCACTGTGGACGGTTTATCATGGCATACTCGGCTCAACCGCCGTTTTTGCGCAGATTGCAGGCATTATTTCATCCCTCATAGCACTTTACAGATACAGAAATACCGATAAAAACAAAGGAGAAATAAAATGAACGGAATAAGCAGCTTTTTTCTTGCAATTCTTATTGCATACGGAAGCTTTGTTTCTCTTCTGGCAAACCCAAAAGCACCCGAAGATACGGGAGATTTCTCTCCTGTTGTCAGATTTATCGTAACGAGCGATTCTCATATCACCACAATCGGTGACATTCAGAGCTTCAGACTTCAGCGCATGGTTAAGCTAGGATACGATATTGCCGAAAAAGACGAAGAATATAACAAACTCGATGCGGTGCTTATCGCAGGCGACGTTACGGATATGGGAACAAAAATTGCCTTCGGAAGCATAAAGGCGGCAACAAAGCCGGTTATCAAAGAGGGCACACAGTTTCTTGCAACGGTTTCAACCTCTCACGATGACCGTAATCTGGGAAAAGAATCTCTTGAGCTTTACGAAGAGATTATGGGACAGGAAACGGATTTTCACCGTGTCATAAACGGCTTCCATTTTATCGGAGTTTCCGCCTCAAAAATTGAGGGCGAGCATTACAGCGAGTATCAGAAGGAATGGCTTGTTGAACAGATTGATCTTGCAGTTGCCGATGACCCTTCAAAGCCCGTTTTTGTTATTCAGCATGAGCATATTTCAAATACCGTTTACGGAAGCTCCGATTTTGAAGGCTGGGGAATGCCTGATTTTGCGGAAATTCTGAAGAAATATCCTCAGGTTATTGATTTTTCGGGTCATTCGCATTATCCCATTAATGATGCAAGGTCAATCTGGCAGGGCGAATATACCGCTCTCGGTACGGGCGGACTTTATTATACTGAGCTGACTGTTGATGACGTTAAAACTGTCCATCCGAAAAACTACAGAACCGTATCAACGTTCTGGGTTGTGGAAATTGATGCCGAAAACCGTATAAGACTCAGAGCTGTTGACCTTCTGTCAAAGGAATATCTTTGCGAATATATCCTTGAAAGTCCTTTTGAACGCAAATATACACCCGAACAGCAGAAAAAGCGTTCATCGCCTCCCACTTTTGACGGTGATGCATCGGTAAAACTGATAGGTAAAACAGTTCACTTTGATTCTGCTCAGTCAACAGACGGTATGCCGATATTCATTTACAGAGCATACACCGTTGATACCGAGGGCAACAGAGCTCCGGCTGGCAAAACCGTTCCCAAGTATTACAGATACAATGTTCCTGCAACAGTAAAAATCGATCTGGAGAACCTGCCCGAAGAGAATTACACACTTGAAATAGTTGCTGAAAACTGCTACGGAATGCAATCGGAACCTCTTAAAGCACAGTTTTAAGATATAAGGAGAATCTGGAAATGAAAAGAATATTGAAAAGAGTGACAGCTTTTATGATTTGTGCATCAATGCTCGCTTCAGCGTGTGCAGTCGGTGTTTCTGCGGCAACCGAAACGGATTGCGGCGGTAAATGTGAGCATTCACCCGTTATCGTTCTTCCGGGTATCAATCACTCGCCTACATATCTTTACGATGAAAACGATGAGCCCGTTATGTATAACGGCAATCACATCGGAAGCACCTTGCTTATTCTCAACGAGGCTGCTCTTTCGACAAATGCTATTGTAAAAGCAGTTGCAAGCGTTCTTGCAACGATTGTTTTTCAGACTAATGCAGGTCTTGACAAGGTTGCTTACAATCTTGTTTCGGATATTTTCAAATATCAGAGATGCGATGCGAACGGCGACCACGTTGAAAACCTCAAAACGCAAAGATGGAATTATTCACTTGAGCATATGAGTGAGGAAGACCTTGATTGGACCTACAGAATGGTTCCCATGCAGTCCTTAGTCAATGAAATCGGTGAAGAACATGTGTATTTCTTCACCTTTAACCTTGTCGGTGACCCGATGGATTCAGCAGATGACCTTGCGGAATATATCGAAATGGTAAAGGAACAGACGGGGCACGATAAGGTCTCGCTTCTTCCCGTCAGCCTGGGAGGCACAATTCTGACCGCATATCTTGATAAATACGGTCACAGTGAGCTTGACCAGATTGTTAACGCTGTTGCCTGCCTTGACGGCACCGATATTGTTGCGGATTTCTTTGCAAGAGAATGGCGACTTGACGATGAATATCTCTATCACGAATTCATAAAGCAGATATTTATTGAAAACGAAGGTGGTCCTACTCTCGGATATCTTATCAATTCACTTCTTCATATTATTCCCCGTTCAGGTGTTGATGCTCTTCTTTCGGGCGCAATCAGCGGTATTCTCGATACCCTTATGCTTAATTGTCCTCAGTTCTGGGCAATGCTTCCGTCATACAGGTACGATGCTCTTTCAGAGAGGTATCTCGGCGATAAGCCTGCTCTTAAGGCAAGAACAGACCGTTTCCAGACAGCAAGACTCAATCTTAAAGGAAATATTCTCAAGGCGGTTGAAGACGGTGTACGCGTTAATTCAATCGCAGGCTCAAATCTTGATCTCGGCGAAGAAATGTATACATATTTCAACATTGTTGCTTCAGCAGAGAAGGTAAATTCCGACGGTATTGTAAATCTCACATCAACAACTCTGGGTGCAACCGGTGCGGCAGGCGAGCAGACGCTTGACGACGTTGATTACGAAAGCAACACTTACTGCACCAATCCCGACCATAATCACGTTTCGCCTGACAATATGGTTGACACTTCAACTGCAATTCTTCCCGAAAACACATGGATTTTCCTTAACCAGCACCATGAGGTAGGCTATAACGATGTTGTTCTCAATCTTGCAAAGGCAATTTTTCTGGGAGAGGTAACGGATGTCAATGAAAATCCCGAAATGTATCCCCAATATAACGGCCCTTGTTATACGCAGAGTATCCGCCGATGGAAGCTTCCGGACGCAAAGAGAGTTGACCAAACCGGACTCAGCGAGGAAGATAAGGCAGAGCTTAATGCGGCAATAGCTGAGGGTGAAGCTGTACTTAAACTGACTGTTGCCGATCAACCGAGAGTTGAAGCCGCAGAAAAAAGACTTATTGCCGTTCTCCATAAGGTGGGTGCAGAAGGCTACGAAAACATTGAACCGGAAAAAGAATCAAAGCTTGACCTGATTCTTGAGGATATTACGTACGCAATGAGCAAAGGCTCACTTTTCCTTTTTGGCGGCGGCAGCCTCGTTGACAGGATTCTTTCTCCCGTAAGAAAGCTTATCGATTTGATATCAGGCAATTAAAACAAAAAGTCAAATGAAATAAAATTTTTACACAAAGCAGGCGGCGTTCCGGTGTTGCCTGCTTTTTATTTCGGGCTATTGACAACAACGCGGAAATGAAATGGTTATATAACAAAAAGATATGATTTGCAGATAAATTTGCTTATTCAAAACTTTCAAATAAATCAAAAAATTAACATTAATAAACCCCGAATCAATTGCAACAATATTTGTTCGAGTTCAAACATATCTACACCTCAAAAATCAAAGCTTCCTCGCTTTAATTACGATTGACAGCGGAAAATGCTTTGCTTTGAAATCGGCATAGTAACCCGAACTGAAGTCTGCTGATTTTTCAAGAACGGTATCGCTTGTTTCTTCAATCACTCTTTCAACAGCAAAGCCTGCGTCTGCAAGGTTGTTTATGTATGTTGAAAGCTTACGGTTTTGCAGAGTTAAAGGATTACCGTATTTTTCGAAAGTGTAATATCATCACTCAAATGCAGATTATTGATATCTGCATTCGGGTGATTTTTTTGTTCCGTCAGGCCGAGGAGATAATCGGTTGAAACACCGTAGAAATTTGCAAGTGTGACAAGATTGAACGGACTCATATCCTTGTATTCTTCGGTTTCGTATTTGCCGAGTGCGGATTTGGAAATACCTGTTTTCTCAGCAAGCTGTTCGAGAGTCAGTTTTTGTTCTGTTCTCAAATCTTTTAATCGTTCTTGTATGGTTAATTTTAAATACATATTACCACTCCTTTATCTCAATTATATAGCATTTGCTGTCCGTTTTGTGGTACTTTGTGTCGATTTTTCGGTAAATTTACAGTTATTGAATGAAAAAATGCCCTCACGAGGAGAGCAGTTAAAACCTTTATGCATTATTTCTGGTTATTTTAATATACTCCGATGGTGTCATGTTATAAAACCTTTTAAACACCGTTACAAAATATGCCTGTGAAGAGAAACCCACTTCAATGAAAATCTCTTTCGAGGACATTCCGTTAAGAAGCAAGGCTTTTGCCTTTTCAAGTTTTTGTTTTAAAATATATGAACTGAGATTTTCTCCGATTTCTCTTTTGAAAATCTGTG
>JAZNFD010000184.1:0-4276 GCA_045588975.1 Acutalibacteraceae bacterium
GTCGTAAAAGCGATAGCCTGTAGTTTTGTCAACAAAGGCTGGCATCAACAATCCTATTTCATCGTAATAATGCAGTGTGCGCACACTTACACCCGTAAAATCGGCAAATTCTTTAATCTGCATTTTCAATTTTATCACCTCGCAACAAGAGCATACACTATGACGGAGCGTAAGAGTCAATACCCTTTTGAAAAAATATGGATTGATGTTCGAAAAATTATTATTTATCTAACTGTTCGACTTATTGGAATTTATCTGCTTCTTTAATAAAATCTTTTTCACATTTGAATTATTAACCGACGGATGTTTCCGGTTGTCGTTATTGCAACGAAATTCAATATATGATTCGGTTTATTCTTAATTCAATCACGCTGCAAAATCAGTCAAGCCTGAAGAGTTTTGTTTCTCCCTTTTGCAGCTCAATGGTAACGGTGGCTGCAGTACCTTGATAAGGGCCACCGAGTAACTCTCTGATATTTCTTTGCCTGCCGAGATAAATTGTTTTTTTACCGGCGGTTACGGCATAAATACAAATATAGTTTTCGTTCACATAAATAATGTCATCGGTTTCACAGTAAATATGAACTCCGCTTGTTTCGAAGAAAGCTCTCAACTCGCTTATCGTGAATTTTTCTTTCAAGCCCGAGGTCATAATGTAGGGAACGTTGTCCGTTTTGCAAAGGTTACGGGCATTTTCCATATAAGCTGTCTTTGCACTTGACAACAAAACAACCGCCTTATAATTCCGGTAAACCTCATCAAAATCATAAACGTCATATATATCATACGGCGTGCCTGTAAGACCGAGTTCGTTTCGCTGGGTGTGGAAGATGTTGCGTAATGAGCAGTTTGTGAGATATTTATATGCACTTTCATCAACAAATACCGCAACTTCAGCATTTGACCTTCTGTCAGCATCGGTTAAGCTTTGCTCATAAATACTTTTGTAAGCCGCCATTTCGTTCATAATATCATCATCTGCATACCAACCGCCCCACATATCGAACCACCAAAGGGCATTGCCTTTTATAAGCTGACGTGCAAAGGATTTTCGGATTTCGTTTACAGCCTGATATTTTGATTCTCTCGGCTGCCATACGGGAGCAGAAAGAAGTCCGTGCGGGTCGGTTGAAGGGTCCTTCTGAGAAAGAGGTACGGTCAGATGCGTTCTTATATCGCATTCCTGAAAGCACATTTTTCCGTGCAGACGAACGGAATCAGCAGGATACATTTCTGTCCAGTCCATATCGGGCGAGCGGGTGCCGATGTATGAATTCGGTGAACAGATGAAATCGATTTTTTTGTCTTTCAATATATAGTTGAGTGCATGATTGCCTTGCAGGGAGTTGGTTACCTCAAGAGTATAACCGTAAAACGTACCTACAACAACGTTGTCACCTGTTTCCTCTTTGACAATCCCGGCAAAGTGACCTATGGCTTCTGCAATTCTGAAGTTTGCGAACTCTATATACCATGAAAGATATTCGTTGTTGAAATAATTGCTTTTTTTATCGAGCAAGGTTAAATCAGGTAAACCTTTGTACTCAGCTTCGGGATAATATTCTTCAAGAAATGCCTTGAAAGCCGACTTTGCGCATTCACCATAGCCGCCGTTCATATCAAAGTGAAACCATTCTTCTGTTTGTCCGCCTGCTATCTGATAACCCACGATATGCGAGGCATATTTGCAGGAATTTGCATATTGCGTGAATTCGCGCAAAAACCGGGATGCATCGTCACGCCATTTCTGCGAATAGAAGGATTCTCTGCAAGGAACACCGTCTTTTATGTTCAGCTCATCGGGATTTTCCTGTTCCCACCAGACAGGCATACTTATATTTACTCTCGGGATTATGTAAGCTTCGGGGCAAGCATCAAGAATCTTCTCGACAGCCTCGTCAAACAACGAAAAAGCAGAAGCTCCCTTTATGTCAAAAATACCTTTTTTGAATGGGGTCAGTCCGTCTGTTGTGCTTATCCATCTGCCTGAAAAAAGAACAGGAACAGAAAAGAATTCATAACCTGCAGCCGCAAAGTCATCATATTTATTGAACTGTTCCAGATAAGTCATATATGCTACGGCAGCGTGCGGTTTTCCGTTGATATAAAGAGTAGGTACACCGCCGCAATCCTTGATTTCAGAATGAATACCTACATATTTATCCATATCACATACCACCTCTTATGTAGAAATTTCGTAATCCGTTTCTTCAAAGGCTTCTGAAAGGTAAAAACCATAGCGAAAAGATGTAACAACATCAAAAAAGAAACTGATAATTTTTTGAACAAACATATATCTTCACTTCATTTTTTAAGTATAATGAAATTACAACAAAAGTTGATTTCAGTTTAACAAATTCTTATTTTCCTAACTGTTCGACCTATTGAAATTGGTATTATTTTCAGAAGCAAAAATTAAGGCTATTGAGGGTTTAGATAAGTATTGCGAATAAGAGTAAAGCAAGATGTTCTGCATAGCTGTTTAACGCTTTATTACTTTACTCTACATTATTTTTGCTGTGAACAATCGGATTTAATTACTTATTTCTTTGCTTAAGGCTATAATTGATTGCATTTATACCCGACCCTATTAATAAACTGACACCTGAAACCACCAGATACCAGAGTGAATGTATTAACGCTGATTCATTATAGTAAATATACACCGAAGGTATAAACACAACTGACGTAACAAACGGGTATGAATATTTTATCATATTGTTTGACAGAACACCGATAACAAACGAAAGGAACAAGGTTGCTAATATAATCAATACCACCATTCCCATTGCATCAGTCGGTCCTGCAAACAAAGGGAAAACATAAAACATAAAAAGCTGTAATATCAATATGATGATTTCTTTAATATAACGTTTCATACAATCATAATCCTTTATCAAATTCTTATTTGGTCGAGTTGATTATATCACACGCATTTGTTAAAAACAACTGAACCTTTTACTCTCAAATGTAAAGCCTTCTAAAAATATAGTGCAAAACCATCTGATGTGTGTTATTATGAACAGGGTGATAAAAAATGACAACAAAGGAATACCTCAATCTGATAGATAAAGTAAATGGAAACGGAAAATATAAGGCTGATTGGAGCTCTCTGTCACAGCACAAAGTGCCCGAATGGTATATGTACAATAAATTAGGTGTATTCATTCATTGGGGCGTATATTCCGTACCAGCCTTCGGTTGCGAGTGGTACTCAAGAGGAATGTATGAAAAGGGTACACGTGAATTTGAACATCATAGAAAAACATGGGGTGAACAAAAAGATTTCGGCTACAAAGATTTTATTCCAATGTTCAAAGGCGAAAAATTCAATGCTGCCGAATGGGTTTCGCTTTTCAAAAAAGCAGGTGTAAAATATGTAATGCCCGTTGCAGAGCATCACGACGGTTTTGCCATGTATGATACGCAATTTAATCGCTGGAATGCGAAAGAAATGGGGCCTTGCCGTGACGTTATAGGTGAACTGAAAACGGAGTGCGAAAAACATGGTCTGGAATTTTGTGCATCATCTCACCGTGCAGAGCATTATTTCTTTATGAATCCCGGCAGACTTTGCGAAAGCGATGTGAATGATGAAAAATATTCCGATTTTTACGGTCCTGCAGTTTACTGCGAAGAATTTGATCCCGCAATAATCCACCAGACAACTGCCGATACTTATTCAACGGGAGCAAGTACTGAGTGGCTTGAAGACTGGCTTGTCCGCACCTGTGAATTGATTGATGAATATCAACCGTCTGTTCTTTATTTTGATTGGTGGATTCACAACCATTCGTTCAAGCCTTATCTGAAAAAGCTTGCGGCATATTATTATAACCGAGCTGAAGAATGGGGCAAAGAGGTAACAATCAACTATAAGCACGAAGCTTTTCCGCCGAACGTTGCAACCTTTGATGTTGAACGCGGCGCTCTTACAGGCATTTCGCCGATTTACTGGCAGACAGACACAGCAATCGGAAAACATTCCTGGGGTTATCGTTTTGATAACGCATACAAGAGTGCAAGACAGGTTATCTGTGACCTTGTTGATATTGTCAGCAAAAACGGAAACCTGCTCATTAATATCGGTCCCAAAGCTGACGGTACGATTACAGCTGAAGAAACCGAAGTTCTTATCACAATGGGCGAATGGCTTTCTGTTAATGGCGAAGGAATTTACGGAACAACGTTCTGGAAACAATTCGGCGAAGGCGAAGTCAATGCGGTTGTCGGATTTTTCAAAGACGGCGACGAAAAGCAGTTCACAACCGAAGAT
>JAZNFD010000185.1:0-11582 GCA_045588975.1 Acutalibacteraceae bacterium
ATCAACGTTATTGATCCTTCAAAATCATCACTTAATGATTCAATAACAATGGCAGCGGCAATGGATTCAGGTCTCCTTGATACTTTCGTAAGAGAAGATCTTGAGCACGAATTCACAATCGGTGCAAATCCCGACGCAGGCGGCGGTTCATCAGGCGAAGAAACCAAATACACAGTAACATTCTACGCAGAAGATGAGTCAGTAATCAAAACAGACGAAACATACATCGATGGCGCTGCTGTTGAGTTCCCCGCAACTGTTGAAAACCAGATCGGTTGGGCTATCGTAGGTAACGGCAAGAGCGGTGAAATCGTTACAGAGTACACAATCCAGGCAGCAAACGTTGAATTCCTCCGCGTTCTTTCGACAAGCAAGTTCCCCGTTGAAATAAAGGCAGACGAATTTACTGTTGACGCTGAAAAGATTGAAGCAGCAGGCGCAGAGTACGATGCAGATAAGGCAGTTATCCGCATTATGCTTGCAATCGGCGAGACCTTTGACCTTGCAACAATTGAAGATGCACTTACTAAGGCTGGCAGCGAATTCGCAGGCTGGAGTGTTGATGATACCACAATCACTCTTGAAACAGCAAACGGCGCACTCGGCTCAAAAGCTACACTTTCACCCAAGGTTGAATGGGAAGCAAACACTTATACAATTAATTTCTATCTTGATAAGGATTCGGTCGGAACAGCAGCTCCTGTTTACTCCAAAGAAGTTAAGTATAACGATAAGGCTTCTTACGGTGCAATCGCAAATGCGAACTCAGATATGAAGTTTGCAGGCTGGTACAATGCAGCTGACGACAGCTTTATCAGCGAAAAGAACGGCTATGCATTTACTGTTACAGAAGATATCGATGTTTATGCAGCATGGTCAGACTATAAGAATGCAGCAACATTCATGGTCAGAGATTATGTAAACGGCAAGTGGGTTGAATTCGATAAGGCTATCGATAAGAATGAAGCTGAAACCGCAACAGTCGGCAAGGATAAGGTTGACAGCATCCTCAAGGCTGCTTGTGCAGATACAAGCCTCACATTCATGGGCATTTACACAGCTAACCCCGATGAAAATGCAGAAAGCAAAGTAAACGGCATTCTTCAGCTTGCTCCCGGCAACTATATGACAGCAGACCTCACATACAGCGGCCATCAGACATACTACATCGCAACAACTCTTGCTTGCGATGTAACATGGAAGATCCCTGTATATGATGCAGAGACAAACACATTTGACGAAGCAAACGCAACAGTAGCATTTGCAGATAAGATTGCGACAGCAGCTTATGCAACAGATTCAGCAGATCCCTACGCAGCTGCATCAAAATTCAACAAGACTGTTGAAGTTCCCACAGGTTATGCTCTTGCATACTGGAAGGATGCAACAACAGGCGAAAAGGTTGAATTTAACGCAAACGGTGCATATGTTGTTGATGCTACCGCAAAGTCAGCAACTCTCATCGCAGTTTTCGAGCTTGTTGAGTATAAAGTTGCATTCAACCTCAGAAACAGCGCATCTCCCGATCTCCTTATAATGACTGAAACAGTTACTCTCGGTGAAGAAATCGTAATCGACGGTGCAAACTTCACTCTTAACGGTGAAGCAACAGTTCTTCCCGAAGTTGGTCTTGATAACGCAGATCAGGCAGACGGCGGCTATACTCTTCTTGACGGTTATAAGTTTGCAGGCTGGTCATTCGGCACAGACTCAAATGCAGCAGCTCTTGAATTCCCCATCAAGCTTACAGCTGACATCATCAAGAGATACTTCGCTAATGGTGTACTTAACATCAATGCACTGTGGGAAGCAGAAGAATTCACAATTACATTCTACATCACTAACGCAGACGGTGAAGAAGAAGTTTATGACACCAAGACCGCTAAGGTAGGCGAAGATATCGCTAAGTACAGAAACGTAACTGCAGAGATTGCAGCTGCTATCAATGCGAAGGCTCCTTCAGGCAAGGTATTCAGCAATATCTGGTACAATAAGGAAACAAACGCTCCCGATACATCATTGACAAAGATGCCTGCAAAGGATCTTGAGTATTACGCACAGTACAACTCAGCAACAATCAGCGTTTATGTTGACTATAACTACCTTGCAGAAAAGAATCTTGAAAAAACAATGAGTCTCTTCAAAATTGACGGTAAGGAACTCCTCCTCTACGGTGCAGATATCACAGAGGTTAAGTCAGAAGCTCCTTATTATGAGCGTTCATTCGAGACCGTAGTAATGCGTTCGGTTAACTCCAACAACTCACCCGAAGAACCTTCAGAAATCGTTGCATGGAACATCTTCCATGTTGCTGCAGACGGTGATGTCTACAACACAGCAGATTGGAAGCCCGGCGTAAACGATGAAGGCACACCAATTGCACAGACAACCCTTATCTTCCAGCCCGAATGGAAGGCACACAAGGATATGCTGTTCAGATTCCACGATACAGATGATAAGATCTACTTCGCAATCGGTAAGGATTTCTCATTCCATTATTGGAACAATGGTGTTCTTGTTGATAAGTACGGAGATACAGTTATCAATACAAATCCCGAAGATAACATCGTTCTCTTCTTCACAATCGAAGAGTTTGATCTGAAGAACTTCTCATTCCGTTTCGATGCATTCCCGATTCCCAAGTATCTCTTTACCCCCGACGGATTTATTGCTTTCTTCCAGATGATTCCCGAACTCATTAAGAGCCTTCTCGGTTAAGAATCACAGTCCGATAGGTTAATATCAAATAAAATATGTCGGATGACCCTAGGGGCATCCGGCTGTTTTTATACTTGTGAAAACAAGAAAACGGAGACTCTTTTATGTTAAAGAGTCTCCGTTTTATCATTTAAAACATCATAAGAACTGTTGAAACAAAAGCAATTGCGGTTGAAATCAGAGTTTTCGGTGACGGCTTTTCTTTTCGGATAAGACTGATTATTGTTGAAAAAACCATAACTCCGCCTGTCGTTATCGGAAATTGAACCGAAGCAGGGAGTGAAACAAGTGCAATAAGGCAGAGCAGATTACCTATTCCGTTGCAGAATGCGTGAGCTCCGATAGCGCCGAACGCTTTTAAGGATGGCATTGCGATTTTTTTGTTTTTGATGAGCTGATATGCAAGGCAGATAACAAAAACAAATATGTTGACCGTTGCCATAAAACTTTTGCTGTCAACGGCAAGCTCAGGGTCTGACTGATGAATTTTTGAAAGAACTCCGACCATGCCGTTAAGCACGAAAACACCAAAATAATATTTGAGGTTGTTGCCTTTTGTTGTGCTTTTTTCAAAGCTGAGAGCGGTCGCGATTCCGATAAGAACAATGCAAAAAAATTTGAAAATGCTCAGTTTTTCGTTGCAGAAAATTACGCCGTAAGCAAGGGGCATAAGCATACCGCCGAGCATTGCGTAAATCGAAAAGACCGAGAGGTTAGCCGTTGCGAATGATTTAAGGCTTGCATAGTTGTAACCGAGAACAACAACGGCATAAATTGCGGAAATCAGCACGGAGAACCAGGTGAATTCGAGTTTGAATCCGCTGAGAACAAGCATTATCAAAAAGCTGATTCCGTGAGTATAGCCGGCAAAAATAACGGTTGAATCGTCACCGTCGCCGTTAAGCTTGCGAAACTGCTGATTGAACAGAAATTGCATTGCAAAAAGCAGAGCCGCAATGGTGAGAAATGCGTACATCATATTAAATTTTCCCCATTTTGTTATTTTGTCAAAAGCACTGCGCACTCTATGTGATTTGTGTGAGGAAACATATCAACGGGGCAGATTTTTCTGACTTTGTAGCCTTTGTGAGTCAGCATATTGAGGTCGCGTGCAAGTGTTTCGGGGTTGCATGAAATGTAAACAACCCTTTTGGGAGCAGATGCGACAAGAGAATCAATGAATTTTTTGCTGCTTCCCGAGCGGGGAGGATCCATAAAAACAACATCAAATTTTTCGCCGTTTTCGGCAAGTTCCTGCATAAAATCGCCTGCATCGGCGCAATAAAAACGTGCATTTTCCATGCCGTTACGCTTGCAGTTTGAAATTGCATCCTTAACAGCATCTTTATTAAGCTCAACGCCGATAACCTTGCCTGCCGTTTTTGCGGCAACAAGTCCGATTGTTCCGATTCCGCAATATGCATCGAGAACACTTGTGCTTTTGTCGAGCTCGGCAAGCTCCATTGCTTTGCCGTAAAGCTTTTCTGTCTGAACGGGATTTATCTGATAGAAGGATTTCGGAGAAATTCTGAAAACGCATCCGCAGAGTGTATCCTCGATATATCCGTTTCCGAAAAGAACTTCTTCCTTTTCACCGAGAACAAGATTTGTGTCTTTAGGATTGATGTTGAGAACAACTGTGGTAATTTCGGGGTGCTTTTCGAGAAGTGCGGCGGTAAATTTCTTTTTCATCGGGAAATATCCGCTTGCACCGACAAGCACTACCATTACTTCACCGCTTGAAAAACCTCTTTTAACCAGCACGTGACGCAAAAATCCCGTGCCTCTGTCTTCGTCATATGTCCATATTTTGAATTTGGGAAGCATTTCACGGATGTCGACAATGATTTTGTCGGCGGTAACATCTTCTGTCATGCAACTGTCAACGGAAACTATTCTGTGGCTGCCCGACTGATAAACGCCGGAAATTATTTTTCCGCTTTTTGTTCTGCCAAATGCCGCCTGAACCTTGTTGCGGTAATGATAGGGATTATCCATTCCGATTATCTTCTCGACTTTGCCGAATTTCTTCAGAAGAATTTCGCATCTCGCCTGCTTCCATTTCAGCTGGCGGTCATAGGTCATATTCTGAAGCTGACATCCGCCGCATTTTTTTGCGAGCGGACAAGCATCGGGATTTGTTTTGATATTGGATGTGTGTGACATAATCAGTTTTCCTCAAACATCGGTGTTGAAAGGTATCTTTCTCCTCCGTCGGGGAGAAGAACAACGATTTTTTTGCCTTTATTTTCGGGTCGGGTTGCAACGAGCGTTGCGGCGTGAAGAGCCGCACCCGAAGAAATTCCGATAAGAATGCCTTCGGTTTTAACGGTAAGCCTTGCAGCGGAATATGCTTCATCTGTGGTGACGGTGATTATTTCATCGTAAATTCTTGTGTCAAGTATCGTCGGCACGAAACCTGCACCGATGCCTTGCAAGCCGTGTGCACCCGCTCTGCCTTCAGAGAGGAAAGGTGAATCCGCAGGCTCGACAGCGATAATTTTTATATCGGAATTTTTTTCTTTGAGATATCTGCCGACTCCTGAGATTGTGCCGCCTGTGCCGACTCCCGCAACGAATATATCAACTTTTCCGTCGGTATCGCTCCATATTTCAGGGCCGGTTGTTTTATAGTGCGCATCGGGATTTGAGGGATTGTCAAACTGTGCGGGGATAAAGCTGCCTTCGATTTCCTTTGCAAGTTCATTTGCTTTTTCGATTGCGCCCGCCATTCCTTTTGTACCGTCTGTAAGCACGAGCTTTGCACCGTAGGCGGCGAGAAGCTTTCTGCGCTCGATGCTCATTGTTTCGGGCATGGTGATTATAACTTCAAGACCCATCTGTGCCGCAACCGATGCAATTCCGATGCCGGTGTTGCCGCTGGTGGGTTCGATTATCACAGAATCTTTTGTAATTTTACCGTTTTCCATTGCAGAGCGGAGCATCTCGTATCCCACTCTGTCTTTTGCGCTTCCTGCGGGATTGAGATATTCTGCTTTTGCAAGAATTTCTGCAGAAACGCCTGCACTTTTTGCGTAGGATGAAAAGCGGATAAGCGGTGTGTTGCCGATAACTTCGGCAGCGTTGTTAAAAATTTTCAAGTCGATAACCTCAACTGTTTTAATAATGTATATTTATATAAGAAATGCCTTTGCAAGGCCGAAATAAATAACGAGAGTAACGATGTCAACGAGAGTTGCAATCATCGGACCTGCCATGAGTGCGGGGTCAAGCTTGACTATCTTTGCGAAAATCGGAAGCGAGCATCCGATGAGCTTGGCAACAACGATTGCGCAGAACATCGCAAGGGAGACAACCAGAAATACTTCAAACGTGCCTTCGCAGAAAAGATACATTCTGAGAATGTTCGCAACCGCCAGCACAAGTCCGCAGACCGAAGCAACGCGAAGCTCTTTGAAAACAATTTTCAGATAGTCCTTAATCTCAATTTCGCCGACGGCGAGACCACGGATAATAAGGGTTGAAACCTGGCTGCCTGCGTTACCGCCGGTGCCCATAAGCATAGGCATGGAGGCTGTCAGCGCAACGAAGCCTGCGAGAAGTGTTTCGTAGCCTTCGATGATTTTCCCCGTGAAGGTGCCTGAAATCATCAGTATAAGAAGCCAGAGAATTCTGTTGCGTGCAAGCTTGAATACACCCGTTTTGAGGTATTCATCGTCTGACGGAGCAAGCAAAGCCATCTTTTCGAAATCTTCCGTGACCTCTTCTTCGATAACGTCAACGATATCGTCAACCGTGATGATGCCGACAAGGCGGTTTTCGTTGTCAACAACAGGTACGCTCAGAAGGTCGTACTTTTTAACAACTTCAACAACGTATTCACGGTCATCGAGCGTGTTGACCGAAATAAGCTGGGCGTCATCTTCCATAACGTCGCCGACCAGTGTGTTTTCGTCGCAAAGAAGGAGCGAAAGAAGGGGCACACTTCCGAGAAGATGATGCTCGCGGTCAATGCAATAGCAGGTGTAGACAGTTTCTTTGTCTACGCCTGTTTTTCTTATTTTTTCAATAGCCTGTGCGGCGGTAAGGCTTGTCTGAAGATGAACCATTTCAATGGTCATCAGGCTTCCCGCACAGTCTTCGGGATATTTGAGGAAGCGGTTGATGAGCTTTCGGGTTTCGGGGTCGGAATGTGAAAGCACTCTTGTTACAACGGATGCGGGCACTTCCTCAAGAAAGTCAACCGTATCGTCAAGGAACATTTCGTCAAGCAGTCTTTCGAGCTCGGCGTCAGTTATCATACGCACGATATCTGCCTGTGTATCGGGCTCAAGATACGCAAAAACTTCTGCGGAAATATCTTTGGGAAGAACGCGGAAAACAGTCAGTCTGTTTTTATCCGCAAGGTCTTCCATAATCTGTGCGGCGTCAACTACATTGAGCTCTGTGAGAATTTCACGGAGAAATGAAATTTCGCCTTTTGAAATATGCTCCTCAATCTGTTTGATGAGTTCTTCGTAGATTTCGTTTATTTCCATAAAAAAGCATCTCCTTCTGCGGTTTACCGCAAAGGGGATGCCAAAAGTCAATATAAGCGATTTGGATGAGTCAAATCACTCTCGGCACAGCTCCGTCAATGCGGCATAATTTTTTTGAACTTATACTTCGGGGGTTGGGTATATCGGAACTGCCCAAGGTTTTCACCACTCTTTTTAAAAATTTTTTCTGTGAGTATATGTTACACCCAAAAACGCATCAAGTCAAGCAAATTTGCATAAAAAAACGCAAATCTGAAATATTTCTCAAAAACCGAGAAAAACGGCGATATGGGGGTAAAAACAGACGAAAACGGAAGAAATCAGAACAAAAATCAATTTGAGTTGCCCGAAAAGTGAAACCTTTTTGGGTTAAAAAAACACTGTGTTTGCCCTTAGGGTGAGAGGAGTTGTGAATTCCTCTCGGAAAGGAAGTGGTTTATTGTCAAAGAAATTGACCGAAAAAGAGAAGCTGTTCTGCTCATATTATGCGCAGGGCGGCGATGCAAGAGGATGCGCCGCGAGGGCGGGATTCACTCTGACCCCTCAGCGGAGCGCGGCAAAGCTTCTTGCAAGAGGCGAAATCAAAGCGGAGATTTCAAGAATCGAAAAAGACAGAAAAACGGCGCAGGCGGCCGCAAGAGGACTCTATCGCCTCGCATTCGGCTCTGTTACCGATGCGCTCAGACTGATGCTCTGTGACGACGGTACGCTGACGGCGGAGGACATTGAGAGCCTGGATTTCTTTAACGTTGCCGAGGTGAAACGTCCGAAAGGCGGCGGTCTGGAAATCAAATTTTATGACAGACTCAAGGCTCTTGAAAAGCTTGAAAAACTCGGCTCGGGCGAAGAAAATCCGCAGAGCAGTTTTATTCAGGCTTTGTCCGAAGGTGCAAAGCTGATATCCGAGGAGGATAACGGTGAATAAATCGGCAAAGAAAAAAGGATTCACACCGTTTTCCAAAAAACAGATGAAGGCTCTGTGCTGGTGGATGCCGCAAAGTCCGCTCAGCGGATATGATGCGATAATCTGCGACGGTGCCGTGCGTTCGGGCAAAACTCTTTGTATGTCGGTTTCGTTTGTGACTTGGGCATTTTCGGCTTTTTCGGATTGTTCTTTTGCTCTTTGCGGAAAAACAATTTCTTCTCTCCGCCGCAACGTCGTCACGGTGATTCTGCCCGTCTTGCGCGAATTGGGCTTTGAATGTGACGAAAAATATTCGAAAAACCTCATCGAGATTTCCTATGGCGGAGCAACAAACCGTTTTTATCTTTTCGGCGGCAAGGATGAAGGCTCTGCGGCTCTCATTCAGGGCATGACCCTTGCGGGAGTTTTGCTTGACGAAGTTACGCTGATGCCGCGTTCTTTTGTTGAGCAGGCACTTGCGAGATGCTCGGTTGAAGGCTCGAAGCTGTGGTTCAATTGCAACCCCGAGCATCCGATGCATTGGTTCCACGAAGAGTGGATAAAAAAGAAGGACGAAAAAAACTGCTGTTATCTGCATTTTACGATGAAGGATAATCCTTCGCTGACACCTGCTATTATCCGCAGATATGAGAAACTTTATTCGGGTGCATTCTACGAACGGTTTGTTCTCGGAAGATGGGTGGCGGCTCAAGGATGCGTTTATCCGATGTTTTCGCAGGAGAAGCACGTGGTTCACCCTCCCGCTAGCTTTGAGAAATATTACATTTCATGCGATTACGGAACGGTGAACCCGTCTTCATTCGGATTATGGGGAGAAAACGGCGGAAAGTGGTACAGAATCAGAGAATATTATTTTGATTCGCGTGCCGAGGGCAGTCAGAAAACGGACAGCGAGCATTATGCTGCGCTTTGTGAGCTTGCGGACGGACTCGATATAACAGCGGTCATAGTTGACCCGTCGGCGGCAAGCTTTATTGAGTGTATAAGACGCGGCAGGATGTTTGACGTTATACCCGCAAAAAACGATGTGATTGACGGGATAAGGCGTGTTTCGGATTGCCTTAAGGACGGCAGAATTCTTTTTTCGCCCGAATGCAAGGCTTCAATCAGAGAATTCGGTCTTTACCGATGGGAAAGCAGTTCTTCAAAGGATGCCGTACGAAAAGAAAATGACCACGCTATGGACGATATCCGCTATTTCGTTTCGACTGTTTTGTCGCAGGAAGAGGATATCGGATTCTTTGCCCTTGCGGCAAAAAGGAAAGGGGGTTAAATTATGGGATTATTTAAAAACCGAAAGGCATCAAGGGTTTCTGCTCCCGTAACGCAGAATAAAAATCACCATCCCTTCGGCATAATCGACGGCTATGTGCCGCTCGGTTTGCCGCAGATGAGACTCTATCATGCTCTCAGAGAAGCGGTGCCCGTGATTGATGCGGCGATATTCAAGCTGGTTCGTCTTACGGGCGGATTTACGGTTGAATGCACGGATTCGGCGGCTCAGGAGGCTCTTGACGAATTCATCGAAAGCGTACCCGTCGGAGGTAACAGACAAGGAATTTCCGCCTTTATCTCAACTTATTTTGAGCAGCTTCTGACCTGCGGCACGGCAATAGGAGAAATCGTGACGGATACTGAAGGGATTCCCCGTGCGCTCTTCAATTCTCCGCTTGAAAATATCGAATTGAAGAGAAACAAAAACGGCTTTGATGTTGATATTTTTGTCAGAAACGGCACGGAACTTCGCAAAGTGAGCAGACCCGAAATGTGCCTTCTGAGTGTGCTTAATCCCGAACCCGGCGCTCTTACGGGAAATTCGATGCTCAAAGGTCTGCCTTTTGTCAGCTCCGTTCTTCTCAAAATTTTTGAGAGCATCGGTGCGAATTGGGAAAGGGTCGGTAATCTCCGCTTTGCCGTCACCTACAATCCTAAAAATGATGCGGTTGACAGGGCATATGCAAAAGACAGAGCCTTGCAGGTTGCGAAGGAATGGGGCGAAGCAATGCAGAGCGGCTCGGAAATCAGGGATTTTGTTGCGGTCGGCGATGTTCAGATCAAGGTCATCGGCGCAGATAACCAGATTCTCGACAGCGATGTGCCCGTAAGGCAGATGCTCGAGCAGATTGTAGCAAAAACAGGTCTGCCGCCCTTTATGCTCGGTCTTTCCTGGTCGAGCACGGAGAGAATGTCGTCCCAGCAGGCAGATGTGCTTACGAGTGAGCTTGAAGCATACAGAAAGCTTCTCACACCCGTTATCAAAAGAATCTGCACGGCGTTTCTCAGAGGAAACGGGTATCATTGCGGAGCGAAAATAATCTGGGATGATATCACGCTTCAGGATGATGTTGAGCAGAGCAGAGCAATGCTTTACAGAGCGCAGGCGGAAAAATTAAAGAGAGGTGAATAATTACGCAGGAGAACAAAACAAACACATTGCCCGAAGAAGAGCTTGAACTTATCGGGCAGTTTGCAAGAAAAAAGCTTTCAAGCGAAGAACTTTATACTTTCAGTCTTATTCTCTGTGATAACGAAATCGACAGAGACAATGAAAAATTTACAGTGGAAGCATTGCATACCCTTGCACAGCTTTTCGTGGGAAAAACAGGCATTTTTGATCACAATATGAAGAGCAAGGATCAGTCTGCAAGAATCTACACGGCAAAGGTTATCACCGATTCTTCAAGAAAAACGGCAGACGGCGAGGATTATACATATATCGAAGCCAAAGCGTATATGGTGAGAACCGAAAAGAACAAAGATCTTATCGCGGAAATCGATGCGGGAATCAAGAAAGAAACAAGCGTCGGCTGTGCGGTAAGGAATATCAGCTGCTCAATCTGCGGAAGAAACATCAAAACCGAAGGATGTGAACACAAAAAGGGCAACGTTTACGGCGGAAAACTCTGCTGTTATCTGCTCTCTGAGCCGACGGATGCCTATGAATGGTCCTTCGTGGCGGTGCCTGCACAGAAGAATGCAGGCGTCATCAAGGCGTTCGAGCCTTTCCGTGACAGAGAAAAGCTTGCAGAATGGGCAAGGGAATACACCGATGAGCTTAAGAGCGAGATAGTCCGCTCGGCGGCAACGGTTATCCCCGACCTTCAGAGCGAATCTGTCAGCGAAATATGCGACGCACTTTCGCTCAAGTCGCTCAAAGATTTGCGTGATGCACTCCGCGTGAGTGTGCAGAAAAATCTGCCGGTTATCAGACAGCTCGAGTCATCGGACACGGATAACGGCAGTGAAAATTCCGAGTATAAAATTTAAGGAGGAAAAATTATGTCAGTATCATTCAACGGATTCAACGAAAACACGGCAACATTTAAGGTAAGCGGAGAAATTGCAGGCGGTGCGCCTGTCAAGATGAGCGAGTCGGATACCGTAGCGGTTTGTGCAAACGGCGATAAGTTCTGCGGTTTTGCGATTAACTGCGGCGGCGG
>JAZNFD010000186.1:0-15453 GCA_045588975.1 Acutalibacteraceae bacterium
TGTTGTCTTCCTAAGACCGCTTGGCCTCCGACTTAGCCGGGTTCACCCTCGAATCTGACCGCTCTTGCGGTAAAGCCTTTAACGCCCGTGATCTTTGTGAGATAACCCATAGCCTTCATCGAACGTCTTGCGGCTTCAAGAATCTTTTCATCTTTTGTTACGGCATATGCATATGCAAGTGTGCCGACGTAAATCTGAGTCCAAAGACCGTCGTTATCCGTAATTGCGGGTCTGCCCGTGTTGATATCGCAGTTTTTGATGTCGGTGATTCCCGTTACATATCCGAGAGTGCGCACGTATTTATCCTCAACAACATCGAAGCAATAATCTGCTTTTTCTCTGAGTGTCATTTCCTTTTCGGTAATCTTTGTTACACCCGAATTTGTTGCGGTCCAGATTGAATCGCCGATTGCAATTGCATCGTTGATGTCTTTTTCCATTGCCCAGCGTGTTGCGGGAAGATATTTTCTTGAGCCGTTGTTAACGATGATAAGACCTGCTTCGGATGAGAGAATAACCCTGCCGTCAGCGGCAAAGCGGATTTTATAAATTTCTTCTTCGGGAAGTGCGTCAATATCGTTATGACCGAACCAGTTGTTTTTGCAGTCAAATATGTAAGCGCCTTTATCTGTGCCGAGCCAGAGGAAACCGAGACCTTCATCAAAAGCAATGCAGTTGATTTTGAAATCGGGCATAGTTGAATGCTGAGCAAAAATGCTCATCCATTGCTTGCGTTTACCGTTGACGATATTGAGAGTTTTCTTGCTTGAAGCAGTTATTTTGGCGTTGCTGCAAGCGAGGTTTGTTGCACCTGCATGGTTGTGGAAAAATCTTTCGAATTTTCCGTCTTCAAGCTTATAAAGAGCGTTTTCTGCAAGAAGATAAACTTCATCAATTCCGCTGAATTCATAAAGTTCCGCATCAAAGCTCTGAAGCTCTGCGATTTTGCCTTCTTTTGCAGTGTAAACCATGTTTGCGGTTGTTGCGAAATAAACAGTTCCGTCTTTGGCTGTGTATGCTGTTTTTACTGCATCGCACTTGAATGAACCGAGCGAACCGTCAGCCTTTGTGTAGTTAAGACCGCCGTCGGTGCCGATGTAAACAGTACCGTCTCCGCCGCCTGCGAGGCAGTTTGCTTTGTTTGAAAGGAGACCGTTGCTTACCGTGAAATAATCGCATAATCTCTGGGGGTATTTTTCGCTTTTGTAAAATCCTTTTCTTATCATTTTATCTCTCCTTATTTAATATTTATTGAGGTTTGTGCATAATTTGCGGATCCGTTTTCTTTAACAATAATTTTTCTGTTGCCCGATTCGCAGTTCATGGGAATGATGAATGTCCACGTAACAAATCCGTTTTCGTCTGCCGTCCGGTCAGCGAGCGCAGAAAGATTTGCTGCTTCTGTCGGAGTGCTGTAGAAATCAATGCTGTATTTTTTGCCGGGTTCACCCTGAATCATCACAGAAGCAGAGCCGCCTTTTTCGACTGGATTCGTTTTGAATACGATGCTGACACCGTTCGATTCATCATTGATTTTTTCGTTGGAACCTGCTTTTTTTGTTGTATTGTTTATCGGCTGAGCGGGTTTGTCTGTTGCCGGACCGTCTTTTTTGGTTGTTTTTGAAGCTTTGCTCTGAGGTACATATGAAACGGGGACGTGCTTTGTTACCTGACCGTCGCTGTCACCGAAAGAGGGGACAACGCGGGTTGACTTCTGTGTGATTGTCGGAGGGAATGTCGGGCGCAATCTTGAAGTGTTTACATTTTCTTTTTGAGGAATTAAAGCGACTGCCGTCGATTTGCCGTTGATCGGAGCTTTCGGGTCGCTCTGAGTGGGTGTGTTATTTTCTGCTTCTTTATTTTTTTTGCCGAATATGCTTCTCTTTTTTGTTGTGATTTCATAAAGCCAGGTCTGAGTTTCGGAATTGTTTTCTTCTGTATATACCGACACTCCGAGGATTTCTCCGTTTGTCCCGATTGCGGTTTCAACGGGAATTTCGGGAGTGTTTTCACCGCACGATGAAAGTACGGTGGCGGCGGTGCTGATTGCAAGAATGACCGCTGAAATGATTCTGATTTTGTTATTCACAGCAAACACCTCATATCTTTATTGAAATTTCACCCGATGACAGCGTTTCGAATCTGCCGTCGGCGAGTCTGACTATCAGATTACAGTTTTCGTTGATATCAACTGCAAGTGCCGAATGAATTTTGTTGTCTTTGGTATATGTAATGTTTCTTCCGAGAACAAAAAGTCTGCTTTTGTATTCTGAAATAATATCTTGCGAAGGTATGTCAGATATCAAACCGAGCGCAATTTCTTCGGCAAGTTTTGATTTGTCGCATTCAAGATTAACGCTTCCCGCCATAGGAAGTTCATCGGGGAAGACTTCGGTTTTCAGGTTGATTCCGATGCCGACGGAAACGATTGCTTTGCCGTTACGGATAAAACGTTCCGCAAGTATTCCGCAAACCTTTTTTGAGTTATAAAACAAATCGTTGACCCACTTGATTTTTGGTGATATACCCCGATTTTCAAGTGCTTTGCAAACTGAAACCGCCGCTTTCGGCGTCAGCAAACCGCAGTCATCGGGAGATTCGAAAATCACGGTCATATAAAGTCCCGTATCTTCGGGCGAATAAAAGCTGTTTCCGCGTCTGCCTCTGCCTGCGGTCTGGGAATTTGCCGTTATTACCGACGGCAGGGGGATTGAAGCGACGTTTTCTTTTGCGTATGTGCTGGTTGAATCCAGTTTATCGAATGCAAGAATATTAATTTTGTTCATTAATACCCATCCTAAGTAAATTTAATCAATTCTATCACATCCTTGCATTTATTTCAATAATTATTATTAAATTTAATTATTTTAGACTATTTAATGATTTTATTATTGACAGTTATGCACAAAAAAGGTAAAATTTAGCTTGAAGGAATATATCTTCGGGAGGGATAATTTGAAGATACTGCAAAAAGGTTTCAACTATTCTCAGGACGGGCCGGGAAACCGCCTTGTGTATCATCTTCAGGGATGCAATTTTGCTTGCAAATGGTGCTCGAACGCAGACAGTATTCCTCTTGACAATCCCAAAGCAAGCGACTGTTCCGTTGATGAGATTTTCAATGAAATAATGCGGAGCAGGATGATGTTCTTTGATGGCGGGGGAGTGACCTTCACGGGCGGAGAAGTCTGTGTTCAGTCGGATGAGCTCATCCTTCTTCTCAGAAAGCTCAGGGAAAACGGAGTCCATACCGCAATCGAAACCAACGGCTCTTACCTTTCGCTCAGAGAGGTTGCGGAATATGTGGATTATCTTATCGTTGACATGAAGCATTACGATGATTCGGAGCATTTGAAATGGGTCGGTGCATCAAATAAAAGTGTCAAGGAAAATCTTGAATACTTTTTCTCTCTCGGGCGTCAGATTCATATCAGAATTCCTGTCATAAACGGAGTCAATAATGCTCCCGAGAAATTTGCGGAATATTTTGCGGAATTCGACACGTCAAATGCCGTCTTTGAGTTTCTTGCTTATCACGAGTACGGCAAGGATAAATGGCAGGGAAACTATCAGATTGAAAACGGCTTCGTTGAATGCGGAGCAATAGAAAAGTTTAAAGAAATTTTTGAATATCACGGTCTAAAAACCGTTGTTACATAAGGAGAAAACATTTATGAATACTATTCTCAACAGTCAGAAAATTACAGAAATGGCGAAGCTGCTTTTTGCCGAAAAAAGAGCGGGAATGCGTCTTGACGGATGGTTCCTTGCGAAAGAAAAAGAACTTGAGCTTTCCAAGAAATATGAGGGCGAGAATGAGGAAGTAAAAAAAGCACTTATTCTTCGCGACATAGTCAGCACTATGCCGATTTTTCTCAGTGATTATCAGCTTTTTGCCGGCACTCAGGACGATGCTTTTGCAAGAAGTTATGCGCTCATCAATCCCTCGTTCAAGGTTGAAGAATTCAGCGGATACTGCGACCCCGCAGCTGTTTTCTCGGATATTGAACCCAACGACGAAATAACCGCAGAAAGAATCGAAAAGGCAAGAGCTGAATTTGCCGAAACCGAATATGCGGTAAAACTTGGCGAAGTCTACGGAAAAAATGAATGTTATACCAAAGAAGTTATCTTTTTCTTTGAGCAGGTTACGGGTCATCTCATCCCCGATATGCGTTATGCAATCAAGTACGGCACAAAGGAAATGATTAAAAAGACAGAGGGCAAAGACGGCAACGGCTATAAGGCTTTTGCGATTGCTCTTGAATCGGCATCGATCCTTGCGAACCGTTATGCAGACCTTGCGAAAGAAAAGATGATCGGTGCATCCGACGAGAGAAAAGCACAGCTTGAAATAATGGAAAAGACACTCCGCAAAGTGCCTGAAAACGGTGCGGAAAATCTTTACGAAGCAATTCAGGCGTTTATCATAATGTGGCAGATTATGTGTCTTGAGCAGACTCCGAATCCCTTTGCTTTTTCGGTTGGTAATGCCGACAGAATTTTTGAGCCTTACAGAAACGGTCTTGACCGTGAAACGGTTGCCGCTCTTCTCAAGCATTTCCTTGTTTTCTTCAATGTTGCGGACAGAAGCTGGGCGATTTCGCAGAATATCATCGTCAGCGGACGTGACCTTTGCGGCAACGACCTCACCAACGAAACAACATATGCACTCATGGATTCATATTACGAAATGAATCTTCCTCAGCCGATTCTTTCCGTAAAGCTTCACAAGAATACTCCCGCAAAGCTTTATGAAGAGATGGGCAGATTCCTGTTTACTCCCGGTGTGCTTACTCCTTCTTTCTTCAATGACGATTCGCTCTTCGACGTGCTTTCCGCAAAAGGTGTTGACGGCTGCGACCTTGCGGATATTTCCATTGCTGGCTGTCAGGAGCCGCTGATTATGGGTAAGGATAACGGCAACACAACCAACAGCTGGCTCAATCTTCCGAAGATTCTTGAAATGACTCTCACGGGAGGTGTTTCCGCAATTACGGGCGAAAAGCTTGTTGACGTTGAAGCCTGCAAGCTTGAAAATGTCAGAGAAGAATTCCGGAAGAATGTCAGAAAGTTTGTTGCCGCAATGGGCGAAGCCGCAAACGGCGCATCTGCCGCTCTTTCAACCCAGCGTGTGCCCTTCCTTTCCTGCCTTATGGGCGGACTTGAAAACGGAATCGATGCCCGTGACATCAATGCTCAGGGTACCAAATATAACGGCAGCGGATGCCTCATTCACGGCGTTTCCGTTATTGCCGACAGCTTTTCTGCTATTGATAAGCTTCTTGCGGAAAGACCGCAGGATGCAGACAAACTTGTTGACGCAATCAAGGCGGATTTCAACGGCTACGAGGATTTGAGAGAATTCCTTCTTTCGGCAGATAAATTCGGCAACAATATTGAAAAAGTCGATAAAGAAGCGGGCGAAATCGCTTCGATGGTTGCGGACATCGTTTCGTCAACAAAGAATTATCTCGGCAACTCATTCAGACCCGATTTCAGCTCACCCTCAACCCATCTTCTTTACGGCTACTGGGTCGGTGCAACTCCCGACGGCAGAAAGTCAAGAGATATGCTCGGCTACGGTGTTGACCCGCTTTACGGAAGCGCAGAAAACGGTCTCGGCTTCCGTATGCTTTCAAATATGCAGATGCCTTTTGAAAAGATGAACGGCGGCTATGCATCCCACCTCGGCGTTGACCCGAAATATTTCACATCAGAAACCGACGAGGGCAAGGGCGTTGAGTTCAGAGATAAGGTTATCAATCCTTTGTTCTTCAATCCCTTGAAAGAAGGCGTTTCGCCTTTCTATCTCTATGTCAACGTCACAACCGCTGAAATTCTCAGAAAAGTTCTCGCAAATCCCAAGAAGTATGCACCGAGCGGTGTTTATATTATGAGAATCCACGGTACATTCGTTAATTTCCTTGACCTTTCACCTGCAATTCAGCAGGATATCATAACCCGTCTTGACCCCAAATCAACCGCAATTGCGTAATGCGTAAGGTGAATTTATGAAAATTATCGGAATAGATATCGGCACAACAAGCATCTGCGGAGTTGCTGTTGAAACCGGAAGCGGAGAGATTCTTAAGTCTCTCACAAAGCCAAACAATTCATTTATAAAAACCGAAAAGAGTTACGAAAAGATTCAGGACATCGATGTCATAATGCAGAGTGTTTCTGAGATTCTTTCGGAACTTGATGCGGACGATGCATCTGCAATCGGTTTTTCGGGTCAGATGCACGGAATAGTTTATACCGATGAAAACGGTGATGCCGTCAGTCCGCTTTATATATGGCAGGATGAACGTGCTGCCCTTGAATACAAAGACGGCAAATCTTATGCGGAGCATCTCGGATGCTTTGCGGGTTACGGACTTGCAACCGATTTTTATAACGAAATCAACGGTCTTGTTCCCGAAAACGCAAAATACCTTTGCACGGTTGCGGATTATGCCGTTATGAAGCTTTGCGGACTGAAGAAGCCGCTTGTCCATATAACGAACGGTGCAAGCCTCGGCTGTTTTGATATTGCGAACAACCGTTTTAATCTCGGTAATCCGAGACTTCCCGATGTTACCGCTGAATTCAGGTCGGCAGGGGAATATAACGGAATTCCCGTTTGCGTTGCGCTCGGCGACAATCAGGCAAGTTTTATCGGCTCGGTTTCCGATGCGGATAATGCGCTTGTTAATGTCGGCACGGGCTCGCAGATTTCGTGGCTTACGGATTCACCCGTAAATGCCGAAGGTGTTGAAAACAGACCTTTTGACGGCAAAAAATATCTTGCCGCAGGCTGTGCGCTTTGCGGCGGCAGATCGTTTGCAATGCTCGAAAAGCTCTTCAGAGAAATCGCAATTCTTGCGGGAAACGAAGTTGATTCTATGTATCCTCAGATTGACAGGATTCTTGAAAATAAAATGTCATCCACCCTTAACGGTGACTGCCGTTTCTGCGGCACAAGAAACGATCCGTCTGTCAGAGGAGCAATAAGTAACATATCAGAAGATAATTTCACTGCCGCAGACCTAGCATATGCTGTTCTCAGCGGAATGTCGAAGGAGCTTTTCGATATGTATAAAAACGGCGGCATGAAAGCAAAAGAGCTTGTCTGCTCGGGTAACGGAATCAGAAAAAATGCCGCCCTCAGAAGAATTGTTTCCGGAATGTTCGGCTGTGAAATAAAGATTCCTTTCTATGCGGAGGAAGCTTCTTACGGTGCGGCGCTTGCGGCATCCGTTGCGTGCAGATGCTGTGCGGATATTTCCGAGGCTTGCAGAATGATAAAATACAGGGAGAACTGATTATGTTTTATAACGAACCTATCTTTTTTGAAAAGAACAGAGTGTTCAGAATATACACCGGCGGAAAGCTTTTTTCGGAGTTTTTCGGCGACGATTCAACAGACGGATATTATCCCGAAGAGTGGGTTGCATCGAGCGTGAAAGCCCTCAATGAAGGCAGTACCGATGAATATGAGGGTGTGTCAAAAATAAAAGGCACAGACCTTTATCTCAGCGATGTGACCGAAAAATACAAAGCCGAAATCCTCGGAGACAGAGACGACATCGGAATTCTGACGAAAATCCTTGACTCGGCAATAAGACTTCCCGTGCAGGCGCATCCCGATAAGGCTTTTTCGGAAAAGTATTTTTCTTCAAAATACGGCAAGGAAGAAAGCTGGATTATTCTTGCAACAAGACCCGGTGCGAAGATTTTTTACGGTTTCAAAGACGGTGTGACCCTTGAAAAATTTTCAGCCGCCATCGATGCAAGCGAAACAGGCTCGGATGCTATGGAAAATCTTCTTTGCACCATCGATGTGAAAGCGGGAGACGTAATTTATATCCCTGCAAAAATGGTGCACGCAATCGGAAGCGGATGCCTTCTTCTTGAAGTTCAGGAGCCGACCGATTTCACGATTCAGCCCGAACGATTCTGCGGTGAATATAAACTTTCGGACAGAGAAATGTATCTCGGTCTCGACCGTGAAAATGCGCTTGAATGCTTTGATATGCAGAAGAAGTATCCCGCACCGCTTCAGCCAAAGCTTATTAAAGATGAAAACGGCGTGAAGTATGAGGCTGTTATCGACGAGAGTATCACAACCAGCTTCAACGTCAGAAAAATCACTCTGAGCGGCGGCAGTTTCACTCTCGATAAAGGTGCGGCTGTTTATGTTGTAACCGACGGTGAAGGTGTTATTCTTGGCGACAACTATGAAAAAACGGTGAAAAAAGGCGACTATTTTATGATGCCCGATGCTGCGAAAGAAAAATATTCCGTAAAAGGCGATAACATCGGAATAACCGAGTGCTTCGCCTGACAAAATAGTATTGACTTTTGAAAAATCTTAATGTAAAATTTTCCCAGAGGTGATTTTATGGATTTAACCGCAATGTTCAAAATCGGTTACGGACTCTATGTTCTGACCGCCCGTGAAAACGGATTTGACAACGGCTGCATTATCAACACCGTGTCGCAGGTAACGGCGAATCCCAACAGAATAACGATTGCTGTAAACAAAGCAAACAAAACTCACGATATGGTGCTTGCAACGGGTGCGTTCAACGTCAGCATTCTTGCAAACTCCGTGCCGTTTGATACTTTCAAATCATTCGGTTTCAGAAGCGGTAACGATTGCGATAAGTTTGCTGATTTCAAAGCAGTTGAAAGAAGTGCCAACGGCATATTCTATATAACAGCAAACACCAATTCCTACATTTCCGCAAAGGTTGTTTCCGCAACGGATCTTGGTACGCATACTTTGTTCCTTGCGGATGTTACGGACTGCGAAGTGCTTTCGGACGAAACAAGCGTAACCTATGATTACTATCATAAATATATCAAACCCAAGCCCGAAGTAAAGAAAACCGCAAAGGTTTATTACCGCTGTAAGATCTGCGGATATATCTATGAGGGCGATGAGCTTCCCGCAGATTTTATCTGCCCGCTTTGCAAGCATCCCGCTTCGGATTTTGAAAGAGTTGAGGCGGTTGAAGATAACAATGATAAAGGAGAGAACACTATGAATCTTAAAGGAACAAAAACAGAAAAAAATCTTATGGCGGCTTTTGCCGGTGAATCACAGGCAAGAAATAAGTATACCTATTTTGCTTCTGTAGCTAAGAAAGAAGGCTTTGAGCAGATTTCCGCTATTTTCACAGATACAGCAAATAATGAAAAAGAACACGCAAAGATGTGGTTCAAGGCTCTCGGTGAGCTTGGCGACACAGCTCAGAATCTTCTTCACGCAGCTGAAGGCGAAAACTATGAGTGGACAGATATGTACGCAACATTTGCAAAGGAAGCCGACGAGGAAGGTTTCACGGAGCTTGCAGAAAAGTTCCGTATGGTTGCCGCAATCGAAAAGACTCACGAAGAAAGATACCGTGCGCTTCTCAGTAATGTTGAAATGCAGAAGGTTTTTGAAAAGGCAGAGGAAACAATGTGGGAATGCCGTAACTGCGGTCATCTTGTAATGGGCAAAAAGGCTCCTGAAGTCTGTCCCGTATGCGCCCATCCTCAGGCATATTTCGAAGTCAGAAAAGAGAATTATTAATTGTTATTTGTCTTTTATTCCGGGAACGCTGTGTTCCCGGAATTTTTATTTATAAATTTTTATTAAACAAATTGTTTTTTGTGTTGATATTTGTCCGTTCTGATAGTATAATGAAAACATATTAAAATAGGAGAGTATGTTCAAATGAAAAGATTACTTAAAATTTTTGCTCTTTTAACTGCAATTGCGCTTGTGTTCTGTGCCTGCACCAACACTTCTTCCACGTCCTCGGATAACGGCGGAAATGTTGAAGATATTCAGAATGCAGAGTCGGAAAATAATGATGAAAACGGTAATGTTTCTGCTTCCGATGGCGGCAACCTCGTTAAATTCACAATGGAAAACGGCGGCAGCTTTATCATTGAGCTTTATCCGCAGTATGCGCCCGAAACGGTTGAAAACTTCAGAAATCTTGTGTCCACAGGCTTTTATGACGGTCTTACCTTCCACAGAGTGGTTGAAGGATTTATGGCTCAGGGCGGTGACCCCGAAGGCACGGGATTCGGCGGCAGTGAAAAAACAATAAAAGGTGAGTTCAGACTCAATGATTTTATTGGTAACACTCTTTCGCACACAAGAGGTGTTGTTTCAATGGCTCGTTCCAAGGACTATGATTCGGCATCTTCTCAGTTCTTTATCTGCTATGACGATGCATCGTTCCTTGACGGTCAGTATGCTGCTTTCGGCAAGGTTATCGAAGGCATGGAGGTTGTTGACGCTTTCCTTGAGATTGAAAGAAGATACAGCGGCAAAGAGCTTTCGTCACCCGTTGAGCCCATAATTATTGAAAGTGCGGTGGTTGTTGAATGAGCAATAAAGTGACATTCAAAGCTTACCGTGCAACGAATATCGAATTTGTCAACAAGCACGAAAACGGCACTCGCATTGAATTTGAAAACAAATATTCCTACAACGTAAAATATTCTGCAAACAATAACTGTATCGGTGAATTAATCGTTGAGGTTAACGATAAGGCAAATAAAGATAAGTTTCATATCAAAGCGGTTATTCAGGGAGTATTCACATACAACCCCGAAATTGCCAAGGAAATCATCCATGTTCAGACCTTCAAGGAACTTTTTCCTTATGCGAGAACGATGATTTCTTCGCTGACGGTCAATGCGGGTATTCCGCCCGTCATTCTTCCGACGTTTGATATTGAGGCACAAAATATTTACAGATTCGGTAAAAACGGTTGATTCCGTTGGAAAGAGGAGGATAAAACTATGGATATTATGGATCTTGCTTCAAAAGGTATTGTAGCAATAACAAAAAATTTCGGCAAAAAAGTAAAGAAAAACTCAACAGCACCCGTTATCGAAAAGGTTGCCCCCACCGTAATCAGCGGCAGCGGCTACCGTGCGGGTTTTGCAACCGATGAAATTATGCCCGACCTCACAAAAGACAAGATATATTGGATTGCGGGTCACGGCTCGGGTCACAAGATGGAAGGCGTACTCACACCCGTCTATATCAGCGCAGTATGGCTTGACTGCGGCAACGATGAGGGTATGCTCTGGCTCGGTGCGGATATCGTCGGTATGACAAGAGTTGAAGTCAATAAAATCCGCTCAATGATTATGGCTTCTCCGAAAATCAAGGGATGCAAGTGCATCAATTTCAGCTGTACTCACAGCCATTCGGGAATCGACACTCTCGGTTATTGGGGCAAACCCAATCTTGTAAGCATTCCTTCCGACGGCAAGGACCCCGAATATATGGATATGCTTATGAACAAAGCTGTCAAGGTTGCCGAAGAAGCATATGCAAACCGCAAGAGCGGCAAGCTTTACATAGGCGATATCACAATCAAAGACGGACTTCAGACCCGCAGAGGCTTCCTTGATAAGCACGAAGTTCTTTCAAGATTCCGTTTCGTTCCCGATGACGGCACAAATGAAACCTGGATTATGAATTTCGGCGCTCATCCCAATTCGCTTGGCGGCTCAAACCGTATGCTCAGCGGCGAATATCCCTATTTTATGCGTGAGCAGATTGCGGAAGAAAACGGCGCAAACGTGCTTTTCGGCATCGGTGCAATCGGTGCAATGGATGCTGCGGAGCTTGACAGCGAAGATAACGTAAACTGCATCAAGCTTCAGGCAAAGATGATTGCCGATGCAGCTCTTAAAATTGATAACGATAAAGAGCTTGACCCCGAAATGAAGATTATGCAGCAGCCGTTCTATCTTCCCGTCGGCAACTATGTTCTTACTCTTCTTGCAATGCGTCACGTAATGAGCTTCAATGCTTATCCGAGCGATGAAAGTGACATCGGCATTGCTATGATGACTGAAATGACCTATATGTCAATCGGCGGCAAGAAGGTTCTTCTTCTTCCCGGCGAAAGCTTTGTTTCAACAGTTTACGGCGGATATAAGACTGCAGAAACTTCACCCACCGGCAAGGGCGGCGAAATCAATCCCGCTCCGCTTGCTGAAATTGCAGGTGAACCCGATATGATTGTTTTCGGCGTGTCGAACGATATGGCGGGTTATGTTGTACCGCCTAATGATTTTATTCTCAACCCCACCCAGCCTTATCTCAACGGCTACAGAGATAAGTTTGACCTCAACCATTACCACGAAACAAACTCAATGGGCATTGCCGCACAGAAAACAATTGCCGATGCGTTTGCTGACGTAGTCAAGAGATTCTGATGCTGATTGCGGTTTATTCTCTTGTCATTCTTGCTGCAACAACCCTCGGCGCTTTTGTGGGGTTGGGCGGAGGAGTCATAATCAAGCCCGTTCTTGATTTTATCGGTGCGGAGCCGAGAATGCAGGTTGACTTTCTTTCTGCCGTTGCCGTGTTTACAATGTCGGTTGTATCGACGGTGAAGCAGATAAGAAACAAGGTCAGCTTTGATAAATACATAATTCTGTTTATCGCTTCCGGCTCGATTGCAGGCGGTTTTCTGGGCAGTTACTGTATGGATATCCTAAGCGGTTTTGTTCAGCAGGGGATTATAAGATGCATTCAGGCATTCGCTCTTGCGATTCTGCTTACGGCAGTGAGCATTTACGTTGCAAAGGACAGAAAATCGTTTTGTGTAAAGAATAAATTTGCGATTATCCTTGTCGGACTTTCGCTCGGATTTATTGCGTCGTTTCTCGGTATCGGCGGCGGACCGATAAACGTTGCTGTTCTGACTTTGTTTTTCTCGATGAACGTTAAAGAATCTGCGGTTTATTCCGTTGCGATAATATTCTTTTCACAGCTTTCAAAGCTTGTGACGATTTTTGCATCTTCGGGGATTCAGCCGTATGCACACCAATGGAAAACGCTGATTTTTATTCTCCCTGCGGCGATTATCGGAGGAATAGTCGGAGCAAAATTCAACAGAAAATTTGATGATAAAACAATTAGAAAAATTTTTGTTACGGTTATGATTCTGCTGATAATTCTCAATATTTATAACGGAATTTTTCAGCTTGTTTCAATTTTATAAAATTTTTTCGGGACGGCAATGCTTGCTGTCCCGATTTTTGTTATCCGTTATCAAAATAATATTAAAATTATATGGAATATTTAAGATTTATTATTGCAATAAAAAGCAAATAATGCTATAATAATTATCGTGGGATATTATGTTTATTACGCACCTTCGGTGAAATAATATTTGTGTTTTATTCATGAGAAAGGGCGTAATTTAATGAAAAACAAAAATAATAAAAAGAACAATTTCTTTTTGCCTTCTCCGCCTTGGCAGTCACCTGACCTCAGCAGTGGCGGAAACTCCGAAAACGATGATTCCCCGGCTCTCAACAGCATAATCGAATCAGGCTCCGTAACCGTCAGAAAGGGTGACAGGTTGATTCATTGCCTGACAGTTATCGGTCAGATAGAAGGGCATTATATTCTCCCTGCGCAAAACAAAACCACCAAATATGAGCACGTTATACCTCAGCTTGTTGCAATCGAAGAAAGCGACGAAGTTGACGGTCTGATTATGATTCTCAACACGGTTGGCGGCGATATTGAAGCGGGTCTTGCAATTGCAGAGCTTGTTGCGGGTATGAAAACTCCGACGGTGTCGCTTGTTCTCGGCGGCGGTCACTCGATCGGTGTACCGCTTGCGGTATCAACAGACCGCTCGTTCATCGTGCCGTCTGCAACGATGACCATTCATCCCGTGCGGATGAACGGACTTGTTCTCGGTGTGCCGCAGACTCTTTCATATTTTGAGCAGATGCAGGAAAGAATAGTCCGTTTTGTTTCGGACAATTCCGATATCTCGCCTGACCGTTTCCGGGAAATGATGCTCGCAACGGGAGAGCTTGTTATGGATGTCGGAACGGTTCTCAGCGGTGAAGCCGCTGTCAAAGAAGGTCTTATCGACTCTCTCGGAACATTGTCCGATGCGCTTAACTGCCTTTATGATATGATTAATAACAGCAATAATGAAAATTTTGATATAAAAACCCCGAAAGGATGACGTGAATGCCGTCGACACAAAAGAAAAAGACAACAAACAAAAAAACTGCGAATAAAAATACGCAGACAAAAAAAGCCTCACCCTCAAAGCCCGAGAGAGCAAAGCCCGAGGTTCCCGTTGAGGTGAAAAGACAAAAATCAGCCATTATTCTTGCCGCGATTGCCGCATTTTTACTTTTCATTGTTTTCATTGAAGGTGAAAGTGTATGGCTTTCCATGCATAACGGAATGTTCGGTATATTCGGATTCTGTGTTTACGTTATTCCCGCGGCTCTTATTTATCTTTCAATTATTTTAGCCAGGGACAAGACCATCGGAAGCGTTTCGTCAAATCTTGTTGCCGCAAGCATTTTTGTTGCTCTGCTCAGCGGCGCGATACATATTTTCGGCAACAGCGAAGAATATCTCGGCGACCTTATTATTTCCGAACAGATTTCCGATGTGTGGAGCAATGCACCGTCACTTGCAAGCGGCGGCGTCATCGGTGCGATTGTCGGCGGTCTTGTTGCGAAGCTCTTCGGCAAGGTTGGCGCAGGGATAACGTTTGTTATTCTTATTATTGTAATTGCTATGTTTATTACAGGCATAACACTTCCTTCTATATTCAATTTCTTCAGAAGACAAATAAAGCGCATCGGCGAACTCGGAAGCGAAAGAATAGAAATCCGCGAGCAGAGACGTGCAGAGCGTGAGCAGGAAAGAGAAGAGGAGAAAGAAGAGAAAAAGAAAGAGAAGGAGCCGGAGGAGGATAAACCGGAGCCTAAAAAGACCTTCAATCCTCCGAAGCAGCCGACGGTTGTTGTTGAGAAATTTGAAGATAATTTCATCACCGATGAAACAACGTTCGAGCCTGTTGAAGATCTTCCCATGCCTGAAATTCCCGTTGTAAGACTTCCCGATTCAAACAATGTTGTTGAGGATATAATTGAAGAAGCGGTCAAAGAGAAAAAGACCCGTAAAAATATTGAACCCCCGCTGCCCGACGGAAACCCCATACCCGAGATTCCCGTTGAGGTTATTCCCGAGTCGGATCCCGAGCAGCACGACTATGTTTTCCCCCCCATCGATTGTCTTGATTTTGCTGAAAATGAGGGCATGGGCGATACTGAGGCAGAAAACAAGCTGGGTGCTCAGAAGCTTGTTTCAACGCTTGAAAGTTTCAAGATAAATGCAGAGGTTATAAACGTCTGCAGAGGTCCTTCGGTAACGAGATACGAGCTTGTCCCCGAAGCGGGTGTAAGAATCAACAAAATCACAACTCTTGCCGACGATATTGCTCTTCGCCTTGCGGCAACAAGTGTGCGTATCGAGGCACCGATCCCCGGCAAAGCGGCAATCGGCATTGAAATTCCCAACAGTACAAAAGCTACGGTATCAATGCGCGAAATTATTGATACAACACAGTTCAGGGATGCAAAGAGTAAGCTTTGCGTTGCGCTCGGCAAGGATAT
>JAZNFD010000187.1:0-7127 GCA_045588975.1 Acutalibacteraceae bacterium
AGAACCGTAAGAAACAAGGCAACCAAGGTAGGCCCCAACGATAAATGCCCCTGCGGCAGCGGAAAGAAATATAAAAACTGCTGCGGCGACGTAAGAAAAAACAGCTGATAAAACCAACGTAAAAACGCATAGAGTGACTGCATTCGAACTAAATACGCCGCAAAGGTCGGATTTCCGACCCACCGAAGCGTTTTTTTCTTCGCCATACGACAGTATGGCTTCATAAAAGAAACGCTCCGCTGAATCAAAACTGCGACCTTTTCGGTGCTTCGCAGTTTTGAAAGAGCAGATTTTTGTCACGGCAAGACAAAAATCTGCGCGGAATACGAGGCTATTTCAAAGATTTTTAACGACGCTGTGGCTAAAATATGCCTTTCAAAACCGTATGGAGTTTGAGTCATTTCACTCTAACCTTTAACCGCGCCCGCAACAACACCCTTGATAATATATTTCTGGCAGGAAAGGTAGAAAATGATAATCGGCAGAATTGCAAGAACAAGCATTGCCATAAGTGCGCCCATATCCTTGTTGCCGTAGCCGCCTGTCAGAGCCATCTGAACGGCAACGGGCAGCGTTTTGTTTTTTCCCGAACCGAGCAAGAGGTAAGGTAGAAGATAGTCGTTCCATATCCACATCGCGTTCAGTATGGCAACTGTGATTGCCGTTGGCTTGAGAATCGGAAAAATGATGAGAAAAAAAGCCTTTATCGGACTGCAGCCGTCAATGACTGCGGCTTCTTCAAGCTCGTTTGGTATGCTTTTGATGAATCCCGAAAACATAAAGACGGAAAGCCCCGAGCCGAAGCCGAGATATATGAATATTATGCCTAAAGGATTATTTAAATGAAGTTCAAATGCATAATAGGTCATTGTGTACATAACCATCTGAAACGGAACTATCATGCTGAAAACGAAAAGATAATAAAGAATTTTTGTGAATCTGTTTTTTATTCTCACGATATACCATGCCGTCATTGAGGTGAGAATTATGATTCCGAGAACCGAAAAAACGGTTATGAATGCAGAGCTTGCAAATGAACGCATAAAATCCGATTGAGTGAATCCTTTTATGAAGTTTTGCAGTCCCACGAATGTTTCTTCGTTCGGAAGCGAGAACGGTGCATCGGAGATATAAAAATTGCCTTTGACGGAGTTCATCAGAATTATCGCAATCGGGGCAAGAAAAATAACCGAAGCAATAAACAAAATAATATATATGACGGCTTTGCCTGAAAAATTCCTCCGTTTCATTAATGCTCAACCTCCTTTTCTCTTGTTGCACGAAGCTGAATGAATGCAATAACCGCAACAAGCAAAAAGAAAATAACAGCTTTAGCCTGACCGATTCCGTGCCACTGTGCGAGTTTCAGACCCGTATGGTCATAAAACGTTTTGTAAATATCAAGTGCAAGCAGCGATGTTTCGGGTGCTTTTCCGTTAAGGGCGAGGTTCTGGTCAAACAGCTTGAATGAATTTGTCAGCGTCAGGAATGAGCAAATCGTTACTGACGGCATAATCATGGGAATTGTGACATGAATAAGATTCTGAAAGGGGGAAGCGCCGTCTATTGCGGCGGCTTCATTGAGGTTTTCGGGGATATTCTGAATTCCCGCAATATAAATAATCATCATATATCCGATCAACTGCCAGTTCATCAGAATTACAAGTCCCCAGAAGCCGTAATCGGGGTTGTAGGTTATATCAACCCCGAAAAATCCCAGCACACCGTTAATAATAAGGCTCCATATATGACCCAGAACGATACCTCCGATAAGATTCGGCATAAAAAATACCGTTCTGAAAAGATTTGTGCCCTTTAAGCCTTTTGTGAGAAGCATCGCAAGCGTAAACGCGATAACATTGATTGTTATTACCGACACTACCGTGAATTTTACCGTCAGCCAAAGGGAACTCAGGAAAGTTTCATCTGTTGTGAATATTCTGATATAGTTTTTTAAACCGACCCAATTGCTGTTGTTGACAACTTTGAATTCCGTGAATGAAAGATAAACGCCCATTACAAACGGCAGAAGAAAAGAAACAAGAAAAGCGGCAAGGGTCGGAAGTGCAAATATCGGAAAATACTTTTTCAGCGATTTGTGCATAAAATCAACTCCGAAAAAATTATGCCCCGAATTCGCTCTTCCATTCTTCGATTGCCTGCTTTTTCACTTCTTCCCAGGACATTGTGCCCTGAGCATATTTAAGAAGTGCAGAGCCTAATCTTTCTTTATAGTGCTGACCGGGGAAAAGGGTGAAATTCCAAGGGATATTTGTAATGCCGTCTTTGTTCATCCAACGGTTGACTTCCCTTGCAAGAGGGTCATCGGGAGTTTCGTCCTGCGAGAAAGTATCGAAGGGTGAAATGAATCCGAGTTCATCGGTTACGAATTCCTTGCCGGTGTCGGAGCTGAACAGCCAGTAAAGAAAATTTGCCGCCGCTTTTTGCTCGGCTTCGCTTGCTTTGGCATTGATGCAGATGAAGTTTTCCGTTCCTATGCATATGCCGAGATTTTCTTCACCTTCAACGCCCGTGTAAATCGGCAGGAATTTTATATCCTCTGCCGCAACCTTATTGCCCGAAACGTCAAGAATCTGCGATGCACCCCAGTTTCCGTTCTGAACCATTGCGCATTTGCCGAGGGCGAATTCTGCCATTGAAGCGGTGACGTCAATTGTTCCTAGCTGTTTTTTGTCGGTTGTTGAGTTGTTGATATAAAGGTCAAAAATGTTTTTGAAGTTATCGGAATAGGTGAAATCAATCTGCTTGTAACCGTCACCGGTAAGGTCAATATTTTTATCCATAAATTCGAAAGTGAGGGGAATATTCATCAGATGAGTCTGCCAGCGCCAGTCTTCACCCGTTTTGAGAGATGTTGATGCAAAAACGCCGCTGATTCCGAGCTTATCCTTGTTTTTTTGCATATCCTCGACAACCGCTTTCAGTGCGGCAAAATTTGTGATTTCATCCGCTGTTTTATATTGGGTTGCTTTCTCGGGAAGAGCAAAATATGCATCGAGAATTTTCTTGTTATAGATGATTCCGTATCCCTCAACAACATAAGGAATGCCGTAAACACCGCCGTTAACGGTTATAGCGAGCGATTTATCGTTGAGATGTCTGTAAAGTTCGGTGTCTTTAAGGTCTGCGCAGTATTCTGCCCATGATGTATAACCGATCGGGCCGTTAACCTGAAAGATTGTGGGCGCATCGCTTGTTGCCATCCGTGCGGTGAGAGTTGATTCATAAGTGCCTGATGCTGCGGTTTCAACAATGAGTCTGACTCCCGTCTGCCTTTCGTATTCGGCAGCAATTCTGTCGTAAACCTCAGCGATTTCGGGCTTGAAGTTGAGATAACGGATTTCTTTGACTGAGGTGTTTTGCTGGTTGGTGAGATTGCCCGACAAAGAATCTGACGGATTCATTGCGGTGTTTCGGTTGCACGCCGCAAAAACTCCCGCAACCAGAACAACACATAATAAAACGGAAAATATTTTTTTGAACATAAAATTTACCTCCGGAAATAATGTTTGTTAGTATTATGCTCATAAAATCCGTTTTAATCAAAAAAAGAGCCGGCACGAAAAAATCGTGCTGACTCTTTTTGAAATTTTATGAAATATAGTTTTTGGGATTTCTGGTTTCACCGTTGATGATAACCTCAAAGTGAAGGTGCGGACCGGTTGAGTTGCCCGTTGAGCCAACCTTGCCGAGGGTCTGACCTGCTTCAACGTAATCGCCGACCGAAACGGTTATCGAACCTTTTACCATATGAGCGTATCTTGTTTTATAGCCGTCACCGTGGTTGATGAGAACCATATTTCCGTATCCAGAATTGCTTCTCTGAACTACCTCAACACGTCCGCTCTTTGCTGCGATAACGGGTGTTCCGAGTGCGCCGCCGCCGTATTTGACAAGGTCGATGCCGTTGTGCCATCCGCTGCTTCGCCAGCCGTAAGGTGAGCTTACGCTGTGACAGCTCGGTGCGGGCCAGAGGAAGCCGTAGTCGGATGCTTCGCCGATATAAACTCCGTTAAACGAAGTTTTTGAACCGACCATTACAATTTCATCAACGGGTTCCTTTATCGTTTCGTAGTCGCGTACGGTGTCAACAAGAACATCGTTGATATAAATGCGGGTGGTGACAATCCTTTCCGTGCCGTTGATACCCTTCTGGACAACGCTTCTGTAGCCGCTGTATTTTGAGGGGTCATGTTTTTTGACAACTTTATAGTTTATTTCTTTGGTTTCTGATGATGTGATAATCTTTTTGATGCTTACAAAATCTACTGATTTTTTTGTGACAATCAGATCGCCCTGTTTGATTTCATCAAAGTTATAATCGGGATTGAGTGTCTGAAGCATATCTTCGCCGATACCCGTTTCATCCGAGATTGATTCGAGAGAATCTCCTTCGTCGGCAATGTAAACCTTCTGAGCTTCTTTTGAGCCGTCAAGGGTTTCGCGAAGTCTCGATGCATCCCACATAACGTTGTTGTCATCACGGTAAAGACCCTGAACGTAGTCTATTGTTTCCCCAAAGCCGACAACGTATCCGTTCTTTTCCGCATCTTCTTCATAAGGTGCGATGATATCATAGAAAACTGTTTTTGCATCGGCTTCGTTTTTAACCGCACATATAAATTCTCCGTCGATATAAACGCCGCAGGCGTGAGTAAGATTATCTACTGAATTTTCAATTATTTTATCCGATATAGCCTGAGCATCATTCAGTTCGTTGAGCGAAACGAGCGAGAGGCTGTATTCTGCATTGAAATCGGGAGATTCGGCAACGGGTGTATTGTCATTTTTATCTTCGCCTGCCGTTACATACGCACTTGAGCTGAGCCGGTCTTTGACTAAATCTCTCGCTTCGATATAAACAGCTTCGTTGCTTATATAGCCGATGCTTTGATTGTTATAAGTGACTTCAAGCGCAAAGGTGACCGAATTCCAGTAGTTTATCGTAATCAGAAAGATTGCGAAAGCCGCAATCGGCATAAGAATATTGATGGCGGAATGGAGCAGTTTACGGTGATGCTTGAAAGCTTTTTTGATGTAATGAGCAAAAATTGCAGGTAATGATGACGGATGCCTGAGCGCTTTCTTTATTGATTTGCCTGCGTGCTTTATTTCTTTTCTGAAACGCAGAATTTCGGCAACCGTTGCATCAATTCCGCGTTTTGTGCCTTGCTTTGTAGTGACGGAAGCTTTTTTGATATATCGCTTTATATGAATGAACGGTGCTTTGATAAGCTTGAAAATGAAAAGAAAAATTTTTGCAAAGAAACGGAATATGATATCGCCGAGAGTGTATATTGATGAATATAAGCTGCCTTTTTCGGACAAATCGAAATCCGTTTCATCGGGATTCTGAACGGGAGGCTCTTCGCTTTGCACAATCGGGTCTGTAATTTGCGGGTCGCTGATAAGACTGTCGATTCTGCTCAGCTCTTCTTTGACAGCTTCTCTTTCATCAATTTCGGGGATGAGATCCTTAATCGCAGAGCTTTTTGGGGTCGGCTTTTGAGGGTTGTTTTTGTTTTTTACCGTTTCGAGCTGGAGAGAATAACGTCTTTCGATATCCTCTTTGATAGCCTTCATTTCTTCACGGCGACGTTTTTCATCCCTGAGTCTCAGCTCTTCTTCGCGGGACTTAGCTTTTTTTTCGGGAGCCGTTCCGTAAATGCTGTTAAGGTCATAGAAGCCGTCGATGAATTCATCGCGGCTGTTGATACCCTTTGCATTTTCAGGCTTTGCGTTATTAACTTTTTTGTTTTCCTTACCCATTAACTAACGCTCCGAATAAATTATATATCAGTTTATTATAATACTTATACAACATATTTACAAGTCTGATAAAGAAAAAAGATATTAATTAACATTCATTTAATAAATATCTCCTGAGAGCATCTTCCCAGCAGGGGAGTCGCTCAAATCCGTTTTCATCAAGTGATTTTTTTGAGAGTCTTGAATTTGCGGGTCTGGTTGCAACGGTTTTGTATTCGGAACTCGGTATGGGAATGATTTTTGTTTCCGCACCCGAAAGTTCCATGATTTTTGAAGCGAATTCCGCCCAACTGCAAAAGCCTTCGTTTGTTGCGTGATATATTCCGTAGCGTTCGGTTTCGATCATATTGCAAAGAAGCTTTGAGAGGTCTTTGGTGTATGTCGGAGAGCCGATCTGGTCACATACAACGGTGAGGCTGTCCCTTTCATCTGAAAGTCGGAGCATTGTTTTTACAAAGTTTTTACCGTTTTCGCCGAATACCCATGAAATTCTTACTATGAAGAATTTTTCGCAGGTTTCGATTACCGCATTTTCGCCGTCGAGCTTGCTCTTACCGTAAAAATTGCACGGAAATTTGGGGCTGTCGGTTTCAAACGGGGCTTCACCTTCTCCGCTGAAAACATAATCGGTGCTGATGTAGAGCAGTTTTATTCCGTGCTTTTCGCAGGATTCTGCGATGTTTGCGGTGCCGCTGACATTAATTTTTTCGCATGTTTCTTTTTCTGTTTCGGCAAGATCAACATTTGTGAATGCGGCGCAATGAATAACGGCATCCGCATTGCTTTCCGAAATAAGCTTTTCGATCTGTGATTTATCCGTTATATCCGTTTCGGGCAAATCCGCACCGATAACCTCGTGCCCGTGAATCAGAAGCTCGGCAACGACGTCGGTTCCGAGCTGACCGTTTGAACCGGTAACTATTATTTTCATATGTTAACTTCCTTGATGTTTTTTGCTATTTTATCATAATTATTTTATATTCACAAGATTTTTTTGAATTTTACTGTTGCAAAACAGAAATATGTGTTATTATAGTTATGGCTTTTATTACATAAGTGAAGGGGATTTCTATGAAAATATCAGCATTTGCACCTGCAAAAATTAATCTTTTTCTTGATATAATCGGCAGACTTGATAACGGCTATCACAGCCTTTTTATGGTTATGCAGTCGGTGGATCTCGGAGATTCGGTGACCGTTGAGGAGTGCGAAGAAAGCGGAATATTTCTCACTTGCTCGGAAAAAAGTCTGCCTACAGATGAAAAAAATATTGCCTATAAAGCGGCAAAAAAATTCTTTGAAACTATTGGTAAAGAACCTTCAATCAAGATTCATAT
>JAZNFD010000188.1:0-2837 GCA_045588975.1 Acutalibacteraceae bacterium
GCAAGAATCATTACTCCCGCAATAATCAGAATTGCAAAAGTATAAGGAAAAAGAGCCGCAACAACCATCCCCATTGCAAACGCAATCAGAACACAACCCTTGGATTCATATCTCAAAAAAATCACCGCCTGAAGATACAGCTTGAGTCTTTGCTCAATACAGTATAATCAGCGGTGATGTTTTTCGTTACCGTTTTTTTAATTCCCATTCTTTAATGTTTTTTGCTTGCTCCATCATAGTGCAATAGCTTTCGTGACGGCTGACGGGAATTTCTCCGTCCTCGACAGCCTGAATAATTCTGCACCCCTTATCCTTCATGTGAAGGCAGGATGTAAATTTGCATTGACCGAGATAATCTTCAAATTCTTTAAAAGCATATGGAAGATCGTCTTTGAGAATAATTTCCGTTTCTTCCGCATCAAAAGATGAGAATCCGGGCGTATCCGCAACATATCCTCCTTCTATCTTAAACAACTCACTGTGACGGGTTGTGTGTCGTCCTCTTCCGAGTTTGTCGCTTATTTCACCCGTTTTAAGAGCCAAATCGGGGTCAATTACATTCAACAATGAGGATTTTCCGACGCCTGAGTTACCGCAAAAAGCGCTGATATGATTCTTTAACTCCGCTTTAACAAGGTCAACACCCTCGCCCGTAACACAAGAAACAGCAAAAGATTTTATGCCTGATCTTTTATAAATCTCAACATATTCATCTGCACTTTCAAGATCGCTTTTTGTGAAAACAACAATCGGTTCAATCCCTTTTGTTGCGGCAAGAGCCGTCAGTCTGTCGATAATAAGAAGAACGGGTTTAGGTTCACAAACAGATGAAACAATAAAAAGTCTGTCAACATTTGCGACAGGCGGTCTCTGAAAAACAGAGCATCTCTCATAGATTTCATCGATTGTGTTCTCTGCATTTTCATTAATGCTGATTGAAACACGGTCACCCGCAAGAGGTTTAATACCTGATTTTCGGAATACTCCCCTCGCCTTGCATTCGTATATCTCACCGGCGACCTCAACATAATAGAAACCGCCGATGCCTTTAATTATAATTCCGTCAAGTTTAGACACTTAATCAAAGTCCTTCTTTCTGTCCGACAACAAGAGTAATTTCGGTATTAGTGTCGTATGTCTGTGTTATACCCATAATTCCCGAAGCGGTGGGAGACGGAGACTGAGAAATAACCACTCCGTTATCAGCATCGGTATATACCGTCTGATAATTAATACGAATTCTGCTGACGTTAAATCCGCTTGCGCCAAGATGATTGATAGCCTGGCTCATCGTCATACCGATAACTGAAGGCATCTGCTTGCGTGCGGAAGGAATATTGCCTACGGTAGAATATGTTCCGTTTTTTACAACAGCGGGACTCTGAGTAAAGTCTACAACACAAGTATAATATTCTTTATTATCAATATAAATCTTTACGGAAACATCTTCTCCGCTTCCTGAAATCTTGAAGGGATACTCACTTCCGTCAAGAAGAAGAGATTTGGTAATAACAGATTCATTATTAGCGAAAACCTCAAAACTTCCTCTTGAACCTGATGAGGGAAGATTGAGTCTGATTTCCGCTTCACTTGATTCGGGAATACCGTTACTGATAACGATTGAAACCTTGCTGTTAGGCATAACCTTTTCACCGGCTTCAGGTGACTGAGCAATAACAGTTCCTGCGGGCTCATTACTATTCTCTTCTTTTATTTCGGGATCCATAACAAGCGGAACAGATTTAAGCATAGCCTCTGCCATTTCAACGTTCCAACCAAGATTTGCAACAGACGGAACTTCAACAAGATCCTCGTTACTTGCGTAATACACTATAATAACCGTTCCGCTGTCAACCTCTGTATCAGGTTCGGGATCAGTCTTGATTACCTTGCCGAATTCCTCCGTAAGACTGAGCATCGGTGTAAGCTTAACAATAAGACCCTTATTCTTAAGTGTCTGTTCTGCAAGCTCGTGGCTGTATCCGACAACACTCGGAATAACGATTTTTTCTTCATTCTGAACTATTGCAAGCTGAACAACATTACTGTTTTTATCCAGCTTTTGACCGCTGTCGGGTTCCTGATCAAAAACAGTTCCGTTTTCATAAGCGCTGTTGGAAATAGTGCTTATTTCAAATCTGTATGCAGAATACTTTGAATTATCTTTAATCTGAGTTTCATAATTCATTCCGACAAAATTAGGGACACTGTCCGATGTGTTTCTGAATACATCAGTAAAGAAATAAGTAAACAAAAATGCAAACAGCGAAATAACAAGCAATCCGATTATAACACCGATTGCGATAAGTCCGCCCTTACCTTTTCTTCCGTCATCATCGGAATCATCGTAATCATCATAGTCGGGCTGGGCAGGTGTATGAATGGGAGCAGGCGTATTAACTACAGGCTGAGAAGGTGTTGCAGGAGTTTTTTTCTGAACATATTTTGTGGGATCAGAATCAACAAAATAATCATGCTGGAATCTGATCATCGGATTTCTCTTGAATTCTTCAATATCAAGAAGCATCTCCGCCGCTGACTGATATCTGTCCTTATTGTTTTTCTGCATTGCATGCATAACAATCTGTTCAAGTCCAAGAGGAATGCTGCTGTTAATCTCTCTGGGAAGTGTGGGATCAGACTGAAGCTGCATAAGAGCAACCGAAACCGAATTATCGGACTGGAAAGGAAGCTGACCTGTCAGCATTTCATAAAGAACAACACCGATGGAGTAAATGTCGGCTCTGTCGTCCGTTGTGTCACCCCTCGCCTGCTCGGGGCTGATATAATGAACTGAACCGATTGCAGAAGTATCTTCGGTAGTTTTAACATCGCCT
>JAZNFD010000189.1:0-4965 GCA_045588975.1 Acutalibacteraceae bacterium
CCCGCATTGAAGGAATACCTCAATGCGGGTCATTATAATTATTCAAATATTTTTTCTCAACAACAAATCATATTCATAACTGTCGCCTTGGTAGGTTTCTTTTATTCGTGCGACAGGATGAATGAAGCCGTATTTCTCATACATATATCTTGCTCGGGTATTATCATCTTCAACACCGACGGTGAGTTCGTGATAACCGCTATTTGTAAGTTCATCAATTACAGCTTCAAGAAGATATGAGCCTAATCCTTTACCCTGATAATCTTTATGAACTCTGAATGCAAACAGATATGCTCGCTTTCCTTTTTCGGCGAAGTTTTTATCTTCATTATCATATTTCACATGAAGCTCACCAATCAGTTTGTTATCATCAAACAGAGCAAAAATATCAACGATACCGTTTTGGATGTTGCGTGTGTTTTCAAAAATCATATCATCAATATCTTTGTAGTTAAAAAGTTGTGTAAGCATTAAAAGCTCAAATGTTTTGAGTTTTCTGACAATGTTCATATTAAATCTCGTTTTCTCCAAAAAGAATGGTTTCTTTTATTTCTAGGCAGTTATTTTTCATATTAATCAATAACATAAACCCTATCGTGTAATAAAAAGAGTAATTGTAACTGCACATTTTTCTTAACCTTATTATATCAGCATTACATCCACGTCGGTCAGTAGATTTTTTCATTTCAATACAAATCAAGTTGATAAAACCGCCTTGATGATTAACTCCACGCTTGTGAACAATTAAGTCAATCGTAATATAATGTTCATCAATTTTTTTCTTTCCATTCTCTTTTCCGTTAGCTCCTCTATTGAATTCAACATCGACAACATAATCTCTGTATTTTGAATCTTGCAGGGCTTTTGTAAGGTGCATTGCAAATCTTGAACATATGCACCTTTCACTCAAATCATTTTCTATTAAATATGTTTCTTGGCTATTAAATGTTTCAATTGCTCTGCCAACAATTGATTTTAATTCTTGTTGTTTATTATTCATTTTATCTCCTAAAACCAGTATGTATTATTATTTTTTACTGCATTTGTTCTCAACATTATTTGATAAATATATGATGGTCTCCTGTTCTGATAATATTGCTTGGTATTTCATCTGCAAGCAAATATATTGTATACTCATTTTCTTTTAAATCAATGAGATTTTTTTGCCTGCCGTAAACGAAAACTTTTATATCGTTATTGAATTTGATATATAGGTCAACGTTAACATAAGGCGGGTCACTACCGTCATTTACGCCGTTAAAACAGGCGGTTTCAACTGTAACATTCGATAAATCAACACCTAAAATACTTCCAATAAGTGACGGCAATAATTGTTCATCACCGGAAACACTGCGAAGAAACGGATAAAAACACTTAATAACCCTCAAATGTTCATTATCTCTGATTTTAATGTCCCTCATCTTTATAAACTCATCAAATTCCATCTGTGTCACCTTGATAAATAACACCAATCTTATCTTCACTCGGCACTTCAAATATTGAAGCGAATTTTGTAGCAAGATTATCATCAACATAATAAGCACTTGTTTCATTTGCAAGCACAGCGTTGTTTCGCTTATTCAAGCGGTATTTCCATACTTCATCGCTGATATCAATGTAATGAAGCTCGAATTCGATATTACGGGACTTATAAAACCCTTTTGCAGACTCTCGTTCTGCTTTTGTCCAAAAGCCCCAATCGAGAACAATATTGATATTGTTCTCGATTAGTTCCAAAGATTTATTTAACAGATATTTCTCAGTTCTTTCCACATATTCATCGTGTTTATCGCCGCAATGTTGACCGAAAAGAGCAAGCGTTATTTCATCAATAGAAAGCAACACAGCATTATTTTCTTTACAAAGTTTTTGGGCGTATGTAGTTTTACCACAGCATATTTTGCCACAGATTAAAAAGACTTTTGCCATAAGCACCACCTTCTTTTACAACTTACAATACATTTCCTGTGCTTTGGGGATAAAACTAAGTTTTTCATAGAGGTTAATTGCACCGGGGTTATTTACAAGAACATCAAGATTTATAAAATTACAATTCCGTTCTTTTGCCCATTTCTTTGCATCGTTCATTAAAGCTGTTCCGAAGCCTTTGCCACGGTGATTTTCGGTGACGATTATATCCATTATGTAGCAATACTCTCCGGGAAGCATAAAATCAAAATCGGGTCTTGTTTTCGCTTGAAGCAGTATAAAACCGACAATCATATCATCGTTCTCATAAATAAGAATATCTGACTCTTCATTAGTAATTGTATTCTCAATAAACTCTGTGTTTTGGTCGCCCTCTTTTATAAAATCGGGAATCAGCTTTGCCATTTCTCTGAATTGCTCACGGTATAATTCGGCTATCGCAGGTATATCGTTATTAGTTGCTTTTCTGACCATATTGAATCACCCCAACTCTTTCCTGAAACAAATAACACGGTTTGCTTCTTCGAATCCCATTGCCATATGGAAACTAAAGCTGTTGGTGTTATCCAGTTCGCAGTCGCTTGCGAATTCCGTACAGCCTTTTTCTTTTGCCCACAATTCACATTCCTGCAACAGTTCTTTGGCATAGCCTTTATGCTGATATTCGGGAACAACAAATATTCCCTCGAGATAACCGACAGGAGATGAGTGTGTACCCTCAACATAATCGTGGCGAAGCTGACACTGCGCAAAACCTACGGAAACGTCATCAACATATTTAATAAAGCATCCCGCATCATTGTTGCTAACAATCTCAGCAAAATCTGCATCGAGTTCCGATACCGTGTGATTACTCCACATCTGTATTGCTAATTCGGCTAATACCCTTGTGTCGTTTTGGGTTGCTTTTCTTATCATAGTTGCACCTCTTTTGTGTACCAACTCGGTACGGGATTTTTCATATTGTCATACCATTCAAGCACTTCGTTCGCAAGGTTTCGCATAGTCTTAACTTCGCCTTCACCATACGGAATTGCCCAAGGCAGAGAAGTGATTGTACCAAGGCTGATATACAATGCAAGAAGCCTCCAAAACTCCATAGGCACATCATTGACAAAATATCCGTTGACCATACCTGAAGCGAAAAGCGGAGAAGCCTGTGCACACCAAGTGATGCTTTTGAATTCTTCCCACGGGTCGCCGAAATCGTAGCGGTCAAAGTCGATAATAACAACCTTGCCGTTTTCTATCATCATATTACCGACGTGATAATCACCGTGCTGAAACACCTGAGGTCTGCCTTTGAGCAGATAACGGTTTGCGTTGATGAAGTCAATAAAAGCCTGACCTTTATCATATTTCAGCGGACATTCGTTGTATTTCCTGATTCTCAAATCTGCTTTGTCGTTGATACGGGTTTCCCAATCCGGCTGGTTTTCGGGTGCAGGAATTGAATGAATTTTCTTCAGAATTCTGCCTGCTTCAAGACCGAGTGCATACTGTTCCGAATCTGCAAGACACGGTATAACCTCATTTGCATCCTTGCCGTCAACCCAAGTCTGCAATATGTAAATACCCTCGTCACATTCACCCATTTCAAGTGACTTGCACATAGGAATACCGAGTTTTGCAACTTCTTGATGCATATGGTACATATTCTCACGGTTCGCACTTTTATCAAACGGAGTAACACGCAAAAGATATTTAGTTCCGTCAGCAGTTGTGACACAGTATTTCTTGTCACTCGACCAACCTTTGTTTACGGGTTCTTTTGATATGAATTCAATCATTGGCTCAATCCCATTTCTTTCATAATCTTTATCAATCTTTTTGCACGGAACATCAGATAATCGTGTCCCATTTCGCCCAAGAGAATGTACCAATTCAGCTCGTTGCAAAGAGCATAAAGTTCGACCTTTAAATCGCAGTATTTTGAGGTTGGATTTCTCTTTTTATATTCATCATAAAGCTTCAGCTTTTTGCCGAAACCGAGTGTCAGACAGAATATCTCATATTCGGGTTCTGCCCACAGCATATCAAACGGGTCAACCGCACCTGCAAGCTCGGATTTCCAGAAATCAATTATCAGATTCGGCATCCAGAAATCGCCGTGACAAAGGCAGGCGGTGTTGTTCGTAACGCTGAATATTTCATCAAAATTCTTACTGATAAGCTCAACTGCCTCCATAATCTCGGATTCAATCTCGTTTTTCTCAAACTTCGCTTTCGTAAAGGCGTAAATATCTGCGAAATAATCCTCGTAATACTCTGCCCAAGTGTCATAAACGGGATTATCGTATTTGCCGAACTTGTCGTTATGCACGCTTTGTGCGTTCATAAGCGCATCAATAATGCTGTTTCTGAGCCTCTTTCTTGACGGAATAAACGCGAGATATTTGCTCTTACCGCTCATTCCTTTTATGTAATCCATACCGAGATAAACGGTGTCATTTTCACGGTGTAGAAAATATGTTTTCGGAACTTTATATGAAACCTTGGGAGAAAGAAAATCAAGCATAACCTTCTCCTTGCGAATTGCAACATCAAATTTGCTCGTTTTAACAGCAATTTCATAAGGTTCGGTTGTGATTTTTACAAGATAAACACTTCCGCTTGCACCCTTACCGACAGCACGGATTTGCCTGACCTTCGTGTTCATTTGCTTTTCAACAACCGATTTGATTAAATCTGTATTCATAGAAAATATCCTTTTATATCAAAATAAATCCCATCAGCAGACCGCCTGCAAATCCGGAAATATGCTCCCAAGCGGTTGCTTTGCCCATAAACATTCCGCCGACTGTGTAAATTGCCAGAACTATCAATGCAATCATAGGTACGGGCGAAAAGAAAATAGTTCCGTTTTTGACGGCAAGCATAACAAATACGGCAATCAGACCGTAGATTCCCGTTGATGCACCTTCGCCCTCGTGGAGCTTATACACACACGCCATATACAGACCCGACACGAACGCAGAACCGATGAAGCAGAGTGCGGTTTTTAACGAGCCGAGCTGGGATTCAACGGCATAGCCA
>JAZNFD010000190.1:0-3306 GCA_045588975.1 Acutalibacteraceae bacterium
GCATTTATGAATGTTATTCCTTACTTCTTCTATGACCTCTCAGAAATCAAGCAGCAGGGTATGATTAAGGTTCTCAAAATCCGCGCTCTTTTCGAGGATTACGGCAACGGAATTCTTAAGGATAAAGACCTTGTTGAAGCCATTGAAATCATCAAAGAAGCAAACGGGTTCGAGAATGCGCAACCCAAGATCCTTAAGGAATTCAAGGCTGCAAGAAAAGCGGCATCATCCAAAGACGAAAAGTGGGCAGCTAAGAATGCATATAAAGATGCAGTTAAGTTCAATCAGGATCTTGAAATTTCAAAATTCGTTACCGATGAAATGAACCGCTTCAATACTGCATACGGTAAAATGCAGCTTGAAGAAGCACGCAAGACCGTCAACGCAGGCTATGAAGCTATCTACAGCTTCGACAAATCCGAACTTGCTGCAGCAAAAGCTCTTCCCAAGAGTACGAAGGAAGAAAAAGAATACAGAAAATCCGCAATATCAAAAGCAAGGGATTTTGTATATGCTCAAAAATCTGCCGCAAAGCATTTCCCGAGCGGAATAAAGGAATTTGACGCTAGCATCTTTGAAGAACTCTTTGACAAAGAAGACAGACTTGCAGAGGAGCTTGAAGCAACATATCAGAAGCTTTACCGCGCAAGAGATGAAAAGGATAAAGATGCAATCTCAGACTACACGCAGAAAGTCAAAAGCATCAGAGCAGAGCAGAAGCAGACCGAAAAAGATATCAAAAAAGCAACAAACGATAACTCTGTTTACAATCGTGCCGCAAAGCCTTACATCAGTGCAAAGAAGCTCCTCACCCAGAGCGAAAACTATGCAAGATTTGATGAAATTGCCGCTATGTATGACGATGCAAAAATCCGTCACGAAAAAGCAATGGCAGATGCAAAAGCAGAAGCTGAACGCATAGCCGCAGAAGAAAAGGCTTACGGTGAAAAAATCAAGGCTGAAAAATCAGCAAGAAAAGGCAATAAATAATTGAAATTGCAAAACCGCCGCTACCAATAATGGTAACGGCGGTTATTTTTATGTTTTGAATTCAAATCAGATGTTTGCTTCTTTTTTGATGTCGTCAACTCTGTCGAGCTTTTCCCAGGGAAGGTCGATATCTGTTCTGCCGATATGACCGAGAGCTGCAACCTGCTTGTAGATGGGTCTTCTGAGGTCGAGAGTCCTGATGATACCTGCGGGGCTGAGGTCGAAAAGCTTGTTGATGATTGCGGAAATTTCGGTATCAGCGATTTTACCTGTGCCGAAGGTATCAACAAAAACGGAAACAGGCTGTTCAACACCGATTGCATATGCAAGCTCAACTTCGCACTTCTTTGCAAGGCCTGCTGCAACAACATTCTTTGCAACGTAACGTGCCGCATAAGCTGCCGAACGGTCAACCTTTGTGGGGTCTTTTCCGCTGAAGGCACCGCCGCCGTGACGTGCATATCCGCCGTATGTATCAACAATAATCTTTCTGCCGGTAAGACCGCTGTCGCCCTGAGGACCGCCGGTTACGAATCTGCCGGTGGGGTTGATATGATACTTGGTGTTTTCGTCAAGCATCGAAGCGGGAATAACGGGCTTGATTACCTTTTCAACGATATCGGCTCTTATCTGCTCAAGAGTGACATCAGCTGAATGCTGAGAAGAGATAACAACCGTATCAACTCTGACAGGATTATTGTTTTCGTCATATTCAACGCTTACCTGACTCTTGCCGTCGGGGCGGAGATATCCGAGAGTTCCGTCTTTGCGTACTTCTGTAAGCTTTGCGCAAAGCTTGTGTGCAAGAGAAATGGGAAGCGGCATAAGCTCGGGAGTTTCGTCGCAAGCAAAACCGAACATCATACCCTGATCGCCTGCACCGAGTCTGTCAACACCCATTGCGATATCGCCCGACTGCTTGTCGAGAGCAGTCATAACAGCGCAGGTGTTGCAGTCAAAACCGTATTCAGCGTTATTATAGCCGATTTCGTCAACAGTTTCTCTGACGATTTTGGGGATATCAATATCTGCGGTTGTTGTGATCTCACCCATAACGAGAACCATACCGGTTGTACAGCAGGTTTCGCAAGCAACTCTGCCCATGGGATCCTGAGCAAGAATAGCATCAAGAACGGCATCGGAAATCTGGTCGCAGATTTTATCGGGATGTCCGCCTGTTACGGATTCGGATGTGAATAAGTAGTTTGCCATTTTATTAACCTCTTTTAGAATTATTATCAATCAATAAGTCCCAAAAAAACCACCGAAGGAGTCTTCAGTGGTTGAAAACACCTTATTTCTCGGCACTACGCCGCAGGATTTAGCACCTTGCATAACACAGGTTGCCGGGCTTCAAAGGGCCTGTCCCTCAGCCTCTCTTAATAAGGACATATTCTATTGACACTTTATTATATATTAGCGGATTGTTTTTGTCAATACAAAATTCGACAATCAGATATAATCAAATATTTCCGAAATACTGTCTGCTACGTAATCCGCGCCGTTTTCGACAAGAACATCACGGTCACGGAATCCCCACGTTACGCCGACACATGGAATATCTGCATTTTTTGCGGTTATGCAGTCCACTTCGGAATCCCCGACATAGATTGCATTTTCTTTCGGAATTCCAAGAAATTCAAGTGCTTTGTAAATTCCGTCGGGTTGAGGTTTTTGCGCCACTCCGTCAATCTGACCGACGGTAACATCAATCAAATCTCCGAAGAAATATTCAACTATTTCTGTTGCCGCTGAATGAATTTTATTTGTTACAACAGCGATTTTAACATTGTTTTCTTTAAGCTTTTTCAGCATATCCGTTATGCCTTCATACGGTTTGGTTTCAATAAGCGAATTTGCGGCATAATGCTCTTTAAAAACCGCGAGGCACTTTTCGGAAATATCATCGGGAGTGTTTTCGGGCACGCTGAGGAAAACAAGTCTTTTAACTCCGTTGCCGACAAAAGACCGAATTTCTTCTGTTGTTCTTTCGAAAAATCCGAAGTGTCTGAGAGCATAATTAACGCTGTTTCTCAGATCAGCAAGAGTGTCCGTAAGAGTGCCGTCAAGGTCAAATATTACTGCATCGTATTTCATTTTATACCTCAAAAACGCCGTGTCGCGCGACACAGCGTTTTTATCATTTCTTATTTTTGAATTTATCAAAAAAGCCTTCCCTGCCGTTTTCGACGGGTGCTCCGCGTTTGACTCCAAGCTCTTTTTCAAATTCAACAAGAAGCTCCTTCTGGCGCTGCGTAAGATTCTTGGGCACATCAACAATAATGCGCACAAGCTGGTCGCCTCTGCCTCTGCCGT
>JAZNFD010000191.1:0-2490 GCA_045588975.1 Acutalibacteraceae bacterium
TGCATGGTAATTCCATTGTGAAATTCAATAATATCATCGCTTCCGATATAATCTATGACAAACAGTTCATTTCCATTCAGGTCAAAAATCTTACACATATCGAACAGATTACTTTCTTCACTCTCGGTTTGATATATCAATCGATCTTCAGAAAGTTTTACATACGAGGGAAAGTTATAAAGATTTCTTCTATAATTTATAGGTTCAAATAATTGTTCTCCGGTTTTTGTAATTAACGTAAAATAGTCTTTGCGGTCAGCACCTGTTATAAATAATAAGCAATAATTTTCGTATACGCTGACATACTTGATCATGCTTGCCGGGAAATTTGTGTATTGATAAGTTGTCTGGCTAGCTGTATCGATTAACTGTAAATACTCGACATCTTTATAAACAACATTTAAACCTGTTACACCGGCTGAAAACGGTGTGACCTTTTTCAAATATCCTGCTTGATCAAACAAGAAGTGCCATTCAATTGAACGAGGAAATTCGATAAATACCGATTTGCCATTTGCATCTCTACGTTTTACACTAATTGTACTAGAGCCTGTTGTCATATATATTTTTCCATTAACAAATTTATCGCCAACAATGTTTATGCGGCTATCGAATAGATAAGAAATATTATTATTACTGTCATATAACCATGATTCGTCATACCCACTGTAAGCATCTAATTTTGATAAAAACCATCCATCCCCAAGATGTATATAGTCATGTTGAGTTTTGTCATTATTTTTATAAGGGTGTTGTAATTGTGCGGTTGCTGTATTTTGGGTAACTGTTGCTCCAGTTGCGGCATCAATTACGCAATAAACGTGTTCAGAGGAACTGATGGTGCTTTGGTTTTTATATGTTAAAAGAAATCCATCGCCATAGCCAATGAGTTTGTCAAACGTACCGTATTCAAACCATGATACTTCGCCGTTTTCAAAGCTTATTACTCCGCCTTTATCGCCTTGAGATATATAACCGTAATTGTTTCCAACCGGCTTTACATTGAAATATTCTTGTGTATAATAATAGATTTCACCTTTTGAATTAACGATACCATAATATTCGTTGCCATTTTTTGTGAAGTTAACAAGTACCACTCCATTGCTCGAAAAATCGCCGTAATAGTGCAGTATTTCAACAGTGCCATCATTTTTAGCTGGCTGTGCTGGTTCTTTCTCAACAGGTGGCTCGCTTGAAATAATGGGATCGGTTTTATTAGATTCAAGTACAGTTTCTTTTGAAGTTATTGTTTCAGCAGGCTTTGTGGTTTCAATGTTGGGAACAGCAGTAGTGTCAATAATATATTCTGAATCAGAGGAAACATCGGTTATTTCTTCCAGTTGTGTTTCATATTCTTTGCTGGAGTCGCTAAATTCTGTTCCAAATAAAGAATGAGTATCAGTATTTTCATTTGAAGAAATATTTTCTTTTTGGGTAGACGAATTATCAACAGTTTGTGTTGCACCACATCCGACAAGTGTAGCGACAGAGAGAGCCAATGCGAGTAAAATTAAAATTGTTTTTTTCATAATAAAAATCCTTTCAGAAAGGTGTTTTGGCGACTAAAATCATATAGTCTACATATATTATACACCACATATGGTGTAATGTCAATACATCACATCTGATTTATGCTAAAATGTTTTATACATATTTTTAGCGGAGGATTATGATGAACAAATATATTGAACGTATACGTGGACTTCGCGAGGATAATGACCTTAGGCAGCAGGATATCGCAGAGCTTCTTCAAACCACACAGCAGGTCTATTCCCGATATGAAAAGGGAACAAATGAGATACCTGTACGCCATTTGATTACGCTTGCAAGATTTTATAAAGTCAGCGTTGACTATATACTTGGTGAAACTGACTGCAAGAAGCGTTATCCGTGATATTTCCGTCAAAAAAACTCCACTGACCGTTCATAGTCAATGGAGCATTTTTATTATTCGCAAACGCTGCGAAGCTCTGTAATTGCTGCGGCAGGATCGGTTGCCTTGAATACCGATGAGCCTGCAACGAACACATTCGCACCTGCGTCGTAAGCCTGACGGATCGTGCCTGCTGTGATACCGCCGTCAACCTCGATGTCGATATTACGTCCCGAAGCGGCGATCATCTGAGAGAGAGTACGCACGCTTTCACAGGTTTCGGGGATGAACGACTGTCCGCCAAAGCCGGGTTCAACCGTCATAACGAGCACCATGTCAACATATTCAAGTAACGGCTCAAGAATAAATGCAGGAGTTGCCGGCTTTATTGAGATGGACGGCTTCACGCCAAGCTCACGTATTGCTTTGAGAACCTCGATCTGGTTGTCACAGCTTTCATAGTGGATGGTGATTATATCGGCGCCTGCTTTTGCAAACTCGGCGATGTAACGCATCGGATTTGTGATCATAAGATGCACGTCAAAGATAAGCTTTGAGGTTTTGCGAATGTCGGAAATGACACCCGGACCGAAGCTGATATTCGGTACGAACATTCC
>JAZNFD010000192.1:0-4986 GCA_045588975.1 Acutalibacteraceae bacterium
GATGCGATATCCTGCCAGCTTGCAGAGAAGGGATTGAGGGGATTGACGCCGCCTTCAACCGCTTCAAACACGCTGTAATCAAGCTCCTGAACAAATACAAGCATAAAGGGAACTGCAAGAAGTGCAGCCAGCATCATAAGACCCTGGAAAAAGTCCGTCCAGCAGACAGCCTTGAAGCCGCCGAGGAAGGTGTAAACAATAATAATAGCTGCAAAAATGAGGAGCGCAAGGTTGGGGTTGCTTTCAAGCTGGGGAACAACCTGAATGAAAACCTTCTGACCTGCAACGAAGCTCGATGCAACATAGATTGTGAAGAAAACAAGGAACACGATAGCACAGATTATCTGGAGAGCAGGGCTCTTTGTGAGGAATCTGTTTGAAAGATACTGGGGAACTGTGATTGAGTCGTTTGCTGCCTGAGAGAATTTACGCAGTCTGCGTGCAACGAAAATCCAGTTAGCAGCTGTGCCGAGTGCAAGACCGATACCGATCCATACCTGACCCATACCGAAAGCAAGAATGCTGCCGGGGAAGCCCATAAGAAGCCAGCCGCTCATGTCCGATGCCTGTGCGCTGAGTGCCGTAACCCAGGGACCCATCGAACGTCCGCCGAGGAAGTAGTCTTTTTCGCCTGTTCCCTTCGACTTGAAGAAGAAGAACAGTCCGATGCCGAGAACAGCGACAAAATAAAGAATGAATGCCGCAAGCTGAGGTGTCATAAAAATCAAAATCCTTTCATTGGAAAATATGAGCGATTATATCACAAAGAAAACAAGAATGGAATACAGAACGGAGTACAGAATAAAATCCGTACTCCGTTTTAATTTTTATTGATTTCTGTTGATATTATTGGGTTTTTATGCCATACAAAAACGAGAATATAATAAAAACCAAATTTAAATAAATAATTATTTTTTTTGCAAAAATCCGTCAAAAAGCACGGGAAGCAAGGTTTCGGAATAACGTGAAAGCGGATATTCGCCGTTGCAAAGACACCAGTCGCTGATGATTGCTCTTTCGCAAAGAGCATAGGCTTTCACGATTTCGTTAACCGAAACATCCTCGCGGAATTCGCCGTTTTTCTGCCCGTCAAGAACAATCAGACGAAGCAATTTATAGTATGTACGGTTATGGTCGAGCAGGTTTTTATCACCCTTCATCGTAAGCTGTGAGGAATAGAGCCTTGAAAGCAAGTCAAGGGGAATGCTGTTTTCTATCATTGCGAAAAGCATTTTGTTGAGATACATCAGCTTTTCAAACGCAGTCATCGAGCCGTCGAGGCTCTCTTTAAGCTCCTCGTATTTGCTGTCGAAAAGGCTCGAAAGCGAGCTGAGAAGCTCTTCCTTTCCGTCAAAATAATGATAGAAAGAGCCTCGGGATGTACCCGATTCTTCAACGATTTCCTCAACCGTCGTGTTCTCGTAGCCGTTTTTATAAAACAGCTCCCACGCGGCATTGACTATTTTCATTTTTGTGTTTCTGGAATCTTTTCTGGGCATAGCAATCTTCCTTTAAAAATTAATTATCCCGAGGTGCTCGAGCAGAATTTTGAGTCCCATAAGAATAAGGATAATTCCGCCTGCAAGCTCTGCCTTTGACTTGAATTTCACGCCGAAAATGTTGCCGATTTTGATGCCGACAGCCGAAAGCACAAAGGTGATTGCGCCGATAAATCCGACAGCCGCACCGATATTGACATCTGGCAGAAGTGCGAATGTTACGCCGACGGCAAGGGCATCGATGCTTGTTGCAACGGCAAGAGTGAACATCTCTTTGACCGCCATTGAACCCGCTTTTCCGTCGCATCCGCATTCGTCATCGTCTTTGGAAAGAGCTTCCTTAACCATATTTGCACCGATTAATCCGAGAAGAATAAAGGCAATCCAATGGTCGAATTTTGTTATGTAGTCTTCGAAAGTTGTGCCGAGGAAATAGCCGATAAGCGGCATCAGTCCCTGAAATCCTCCGAACCATAAACCTGCAATACACATCTGCTTCAGACCCGCTTTTTTAACGGCAAGACCCTTGCAGACCGCAACGGCAAATGCATCCATCGAAAGACCGACTGCAATGATAAAAAGCTCAAGTATTGTCATTTTTATTTTCTCCTTTTAGCAAAAAATCGGATACATTACGTACCCGAGATTTTATTCATTTTATCATTCCGAACTCGGGTTTGTCAACACTAATATATTCTTTCGGTGTTAGTGACAAAACAAAACCGCACATATAGTTAAATGTTATATGATTTTTATTTAATAAAAGTCTTGCAATATAAGAGTATTATATAGTATAATGACATCAAATGAGATTTTATGATAACTCAAGGAGGATAACCATGAAAAAAGTCGGAATTATTATGGGCAGCGACAGCGATTTGCCTGTTGTTGAAAAAGCTATAAACACACTCGAAGAATACGGTGTACCCTTTGAGGTTCACGTTTATTCGGCACACAGAACACCCGAGCATTCAAAGGAATTTGCTCAGAATGCAATTCTCAACGGCTTCGGTGCAATCATCTGCGCTGCAGGCAAAGCAGCTCACCTTGCAGGTGCAATTGCAGCCAACTCTACTCTTCCTGTTATCGGTATACCCGTAAAATCATCTACTCTTGACGGCATGGACGCACTTCTCTCAACCGTACAGATGCCCGCAGGCATTCCCGTTGCAACGGTTGCGATTGACGGTGCTGTTAATGCCGCTTTGTTGTCCATACAGATTCTTGCGGTTTCGGATACAGAGCTTGCCGAAAAGCTTACAGCAGCAAGAGCAAAGGCAACAGAAAAGGTTCTTGCAGCCAACGCAAAAATCGAAGAAAAGTTCAATAAATAATGCAAAGTGCATAATGCAAACTTACGGAGCAAAGCGACCCTTTGTTATGCGCTCTGCGTTCTGCACTTAAATCACTTTACCGGAGGTAAAATTATGGGAGGCTTTTTCGGCGCAACGTCAAGAAGAGATGTTGTTCTTGACGTCTTTTTCGGAGTTGACTATCATTCCCACCTCGGCACTCGCAGAGGCGGTATGGCAGCGGTCAACGAGAAAAAAGGCTTTCAGCGTGACATTCACAATATCGAAAACTCACCTTTCAGAACAAAATTTGCCGGCATCACCGACGAAATGCAGGGCAATGCCTGCATCGGCTGCATCAGCGACAGCGACCCGCAGCCCATTCTCATCCGTTCGGGTCTCGGCGTTTATGCGATAACAACCATCTGCTGCATCAATAATGCAGATGAACTTATAGAAGAATTCCTCAACGACGGCGGTTGCCATTTCACAACAATGACCTCGGGCAAAATCAATTCCACCGAGCTTGTTGCGGCGCTCATCAACCAGAAGTCAACCTTCGTTGACGGCATCCGTTACGCTCAGGAAAAAATCGACGGCTCTCTCTCCGTGCTCATTCTCCTCGAGGACGGAAGCATCATTGCCGCAAGAGATAAGGTCGGCAGACTGCCCATCCTTATCGGCAAGGATTCCGACGGCTACTGCGTATCCTTTGAATCCTTCGCATTCGAAAAGCTCGATTACGATATGGTCAAGGAGCTTGGCCCCGCAGAGATCGTAAGAATATATCCCGACAGAGTCCATACTCTCGCAGAGCCTGAGAAAAAGCTCAAAATCTGCGCTTTCCTCTGGAGCTATTACGGCTACCCCACCGCAAGATACGAAGGTGTCAGCGTTGAGGTTATGAGAGCAAGAAACGGCGCGATTATGGCGAGGGAAGATAAGAAAGCGGGTCTTTGCGACGGCATCGATTACGTCAGCGGCGTTCCCGATTCGGGTACTCCTCACGCAATCGGCTACGCTAACGAAAGCGACATTCCCTTTGCACGTCCCTTCAACAAATATACTCCCACCTGGCCGAGAAGCTTTATGCCCTCCAACCAGAACGAGCGCAACAAGGTTGCAAAGATGAAGATGATTCCCGTTCACGACCTCATCCAGAACAAGAGTCTGCTCTTTGTTGACGACAGCATCGTCAGAGGCACTCAGATGCGTGAAACGATAGATTTCCTTTACAGCCACGGCGCAAAGGAAGTTCATATGCGTTCCGCCTGCCCGCCGATTATGTACGGCTGCAGATACCTCAACTTCTCACGAAGCAATTCCGAGGATGACCTCATTGCCCGCCGCATTATCCACGACCTTGAGGGCAAGGAAGGCGACAAATATATCGATGAATACTGTGACGCTTCAACCGAAAGAGGCAAGAAGCTTCGCGAAATCATCTGCAAGGAGCTTAAGCTCACAACCCTCGGCTATCAGTCAATCGCAGGTCTTGTTGAAGCAATCGGTCTGCCCGAAGAGTGCATATGCACCTATTGCTGGAACGGAAAAGGCTGATATTCATCAGTCATTTCAAAACATTACTTACCCCGCATAAAAAAGTAAAATATGTGAAAATTCACAGGAGGAATAAATCATGGAAAAAAGCTTCAGCGAAAGCTACGCAGCAGCAGGCGTTGACATTACCGCCGGTTACAAAGCTGTTGAACTTATGAAAACCCACATCAAAAGAACTCTCACTGCAGGCGCAATGTCCGACATCGGCGGCTTCGGCGGTCTTTTCGAGCTTGACCTCACAGGCATCTCAAAGCCCGTTCTCGTAAGCGGCACAGACGGTGTCGGCACAAAGCTCAAGCTTGCATTCATTATGGATAAGCACGACACAGTCGGCATCGACTGCGTTGCAATGTGCGCAAACGACATCATCTGCTGCGGCGCAAAGCCCCTGCTTTTCCTCGACTATATTGCTTGCGGCAAAAATGTTCCCGAGAAGATTGCCGAAATCGTTTCGGGTATCGCAGAAGGCTGCGTACAGTCAGGTGCATCTCTCATCGGCGGCGAAACCGCTGAAATGCCCGGCTTCTATCCCATCGATGAATATGACCTTGCAGGCTTCTGCGTAGGCGTGGTTGACAAGGATAAGGTTCTCGACAACACAAAGATGGCAGAAGGCGACGTTGTTATCGCTCTTC